>JAEZWE010000130.1 GCA_023420435.1 Bacteroidota bacterium | reverse complement strand
TACTTGGATTTAACTTCGCTTTTTTGAAGTTTTATATTTTTGCTTTTTAGAAAATCAAAGTACCTTTCTAACTTTTCTATCACTTTGTCTTTGGTAATTGTTCCGTTGTAATAACGGGTTTGCGTTTCTGCATTCATCAAAATGAAAGAGAAAAATAGGAGAAATAAAAGTATTTTGGATTTCATGATTTTAACAGTACAAGTTATCGATTTTTTAAATTTTTTCCTTTAATTCCAACATATCAAAAAAACGGGTAAAATATTTTTGAATTTCCTTATAATAACCTTCTTTGTAGCTTTTATCTTCGTTGGTTGGCGAAAGCAGATGTTTACCACCCAACATGCCTATAAAGTAGCATTGATTCATGGTTAATGTGATTTTATCCTCTTTTATTTGATAATGGATGATCGAAAATATTTTGGTGAAATTTTCTTCTTCAAACCATTCCACCACAAAATCGTAATTGGATTTTTTTTCTGTGATTTTGTAATTAAGGGTACTTGAATTGAAACGGACATTATGATCTTCCTTCATTTTTTCGAAGGTTTTTTCTACTTTCATTTTCGCTGTTTTCTTGGTATATTTCGAATCGAAATTCCGGGTTTCAGAAGTTTGCGCATTTGAGATAACAACAGCAAACAACATCAAAAGAAAATTAAAAAGAGTTTTCACGGTTATTATTTTTTGTTGAAATTGATTCAAATCATTAGATTATTATCTCTCTGTGAACTTATCATTTAATGAAAATTGACCATTGAAGTACAGAATACACAAAGAATTATTCCTGAAATTTTGTAATTTAAAGCATACGTTTAGAATATTTTTAATAAAACTTTTTATTAAATTCATTCACGTGATGTTTTAGGAAAGTATCAATGGCCATTTTAACGCCTTTTTCGTATTTTCCTGCATCTGCATTTACTATGATTGCCTTAGATTTAGACTTATTTTTTGCAGAATACAGCCTTCCGAAAGCCGTACTAGTTCCCCAATTATCGTAATCGGAATCTACATAGGAACTGATTTTTTCTTCTTTAATTACCCCATCAATATCCAAATCATTCTTAATAATTCCTTGATATTCTGCTAAGGGAGAACCACCAATTTTGTTACGACCTACCATAAAATGAGCGATGGTATTTTGGTCGGATAAAACGAGATTGGTTCTTGCTACAACCGAAGCGCCAATTCCACTTTTATTGGATCCTCTGGATTCTACAAAAATGACATTCAAGTCGACACGAACGATTGCAGCGTCGTTCAATTCTGCAGAAAGTTTGGTGTAATTGGTTGTGCCACCCTTTACGTTATAGAAAAAGCCAACATTTTGTGGATGTACGGTTGCAGCGCCATCTAAATTGGGAGATGCCGAGATGGTTAAATTTTCACTATACTGGTAATCTTTGTAAAACGCTGTTCCTTTTGCTGCGTCTCCCTTCATCACGTTAAAACCTTTTGCTTTAAGATCTGAAACAAATTTTGCATAAGCATCATCAGTTATTTTTTGCAAAGTTTCTGTGGGAATATCCAAACCAACCGCAAGCGAGGCTTTGGCTTTTCCCATCACTTTTCCGAACACTCCAGAACCGCCTTTAAAACTTGCCGATTCCTCACTATAAACTTGATAATTTACCGCAAAGTCTGCTATATAAATGTTTTTGGAATCGAATTTTGGTTTGCTTAGAGAACTGGGTCCAGATCTTCCGGGTTTGAAATCGCCCAAGGTTTGCGCTGTTGTGGTAGATAAAATTCCTAATGCCAAGATGGCGGATAATAATTTTGTTTTCATCTATTATTTTTAGAATTATTGTTAGGTCAAAAATCAGTTTTTAAAACCATGAAAACCATTCGACAATTGTCTAATATTTTTTTTAAATTGATGATTCGTCTGAATTCGGCAACTGTCTTATGTTTTGTTTAAAAAAAAATGGTGAAATTTGTTAAAAACTATGAAGCAAAAATTATCCAATAATCTCAATCTTTTTGGGACTTTAGTTTTTTCTGTCATTGCTTTGGTAAATCAGGAAATATCGGTCTTTTACATGCTTTATCTTTTTTGGTGGCAGGAACTAATCAGCATTTTTGGAAGTGTTTTTTCAAAAATAAAAAAAGGATTTCCTTTTTTCAAATCCTTGAAATCTTTGGGACAATCCTTATTTTTAATGGGAATTTACTTTGTTTTTATTGTGGTGATGTTCGGTTTTGTTTTTTCATTCCGTAACGAAAAACTTTTCAGCATTTTTGCAGAAGTTTTGATGTTTATGAATGTTTCCTTTAATCTAAATTTATTGGTTGCGTTGGTATTGATGTTGGTAAAGGTTTTTCAGGATCAAATTGTTTATGAAGATCACGAGATATTTTCTGCAAACATGATCGTTTTGCATATTTCCATTATTTTGGGCGCCGGTTTACATTTTTTAATTAAAGAATATTTCGCCGATTCTTTCGACAGCAAAAGTATTGTTCCGTATATTGTTTCGGCGGTTCCTTTTCTAATTCTAAAAACGGTTTTTGAGTATTACAAAAACAAAGAAAATAAGGGAAATTACACCAACTAATTTTTCCCACAATAAAAGTTTTCCCTAAAAAAAATTGTAAAGGACTTAAACTATAATTCACAAAAAAAGCCCTGAAATTCTCAAGGCTTTTTTTATAAACAATCATTAAAAATTTAAAATAAACTGTCATTTACCATATTGGCTCCGTTTTGTGTTGCCATGAATTTTATAGCTCTTATATAATCTTCCATAACATTATCCTGAATATCAATATATAGTAATTGTACCTTTCCATTTTCATCAGTAGGACCAATTAATTTAATTCTTCCATAACCCTTGTTAGTAATAACATAAGATTTTATATCTTTTATGTTTTTCCAATTCATTTCTGTAACCGTTGTAGTATCTAAATAATATTGTTTAATTCTAAATTCATCAAGGCTAAATCTTGGTCTAAAAGCATCCTCAACAAAATCAACTGATCTCGATTTCATCCATTCCAAACAATCTTCAACAGTTAAATAATTACTATTTACCCATTTTCCAGCTCCATTGAGTGCCACAACATGTTCTATTGCTTTAATAAAACGATCTCTGAGATCCTTGGTTTTAAAAAAAAGACTAATATGTAAAGCTATATCATTTTGTAGAAAACTTGAAACAATGTATATGCGATGTTTTCCTTCTTCATCATCATTAGTTCTAATACTATTAATTGATTTCCAGCTTATTGATGTCCATTTTGTTCCATCATAGTTTTCAATCCTAATTTTTTCATTTGTCACTAATAATTTATTAGTGACATCTTGTTTAACAGTAGTACCACTGTAATCAAAACCCTCTAAACGTTTAGAATTGATCCAATCCAAAGATTCCTGTAAGCCTTGTGCTAAAGTAAAATTGAAGCAAAATAAAAGCCCCAAAATTGAAATTTTGAAGAAATTTTTCATAGTTTTTATTTTTAAGTAAAACTAAAAAAAATATTCCTAAAATTTTAAATGGTCATCGAAAAAATTCTAGTTTCCGGTTTGTTACGAAGCATTCTGAGATCGAATGTCATGGCTACATTTCTGGTGTAAGCTCTCCCTTTTTCGGTAATTTTTATTTTATTTTCAGAAATTTCTACCAAACCGTCTTCTTGCATTTCCTGTAATTGAGGTAAAGAATTTTCAAGTTCAGAAACAAAATTTTCTTCATCCCAAGATGTTTCCAAGCGACACATTAAATTGAGGATGTGTTGACGAATTTTCAGATCTTCTTCATCTAAAATATGTCCACGAAAAACAGGAATTTCCCTCGCTTCAACTCTTTTTTGATAATCTTCCACCGATTTTTCGTTTTGGGCAAATCCGTACCAGGAATCCGATATGGCGGACATTCCAAGTCCAACCATCAACTGTGTTTTGCTGGAAGAATATCCCATAAAATTCCGGTGAATTTTTCCATTGATTAAGCTTTGATATAACTCATCATGTTCCAAAGAAAAATGATCCATACCCACTTCCAATTAACCTATATCTTCTAAAAGTTTTTTTCCATTTTCATAAAGTTTTCTTTTCTCTTCTCCGCTTGGTAAATCATTTTCATCAAAACCACGCTGTCCAACTCCTTTAATCCACGGAACATGAGCATAGGAATAAAACGCTAAACGATCCGGTTTCAGCTCCATCGTTTTATGGATGGTTTTTTCCATTTTTTCCCAGTTTTGATGCGGAAGTCCGAAAACCAAATCGTGCGAAATACTGGTATAACCAATTTCGCGCGCCCAATTCGTTACTTTTTCCACATTTTCAAATGGCTGAATTCTGTTGATGGCTTTTTGAACTTCAAAATCATAATCCTGAACCCCAAAACTGCAACGTCTGAAACCCAGATTATATAAAGTTTGTAAATGTTCTTTCGTCGTATTATTGGGATGACCTTCAAAAGAAAGTTCCGGATTTCCTGCCATTTCGGATTTGGAGAAAATTCCGGTTAAGAGTTTTTCTAAATTTTCGGGAGAGAAAAATGTGGGAGTTCCGCCTCCCAAATGCAATTCTTTAATTTTTGGCGTTTCGGCTTCGCTCAACGACCTGTTTTTTTTGAATAAATCTAAATATAACTCCCATTCTTTCAAAACCGAATCGATATAAGGTATTTCTACAGAATGTTGTTTCGTAATCCGCTTGTGACAAGCACAAAACGTACATAAAGCTTCACAAAATGGAAGATGGATATAGATAGAAATTCCTTCCGAATCGTTACTTTCATTAAAAGATTTTATCACCGAATTTTTCCATTTTTCGGCAGAAAAAGTAGATTCATCCCAAAAAGGAACGGTTGGATAAGAAGTATAACGAGGTCCGGGAATATTGTATTTGTCGATCAAAGAAATCATGTTGCAAAATTAGGGAAGATTTTGCGCTCTAAAAAATGAAATTTATCAATCCTTGAACTTTGCTTTTAGAATTTTGTTTTTCCCAGCAAAAACTAAGTTGTTTTTATTGACCCAT
>JAEZWE010000095.1 GCA_023420435.1 Bacteroidota bacterium | reverse complement strand
GTAGTGGAGCAATCGTTTCAAAAGAAATCTCTTTTATTTTAATCAAATCAGCCCAATGTTTTTTATCTGCGACCAATCCGTGCTTTAACATTTCGGCAAAACCACTTCTCAGCTCCTCAAAAGATAAAGTTTGTAAAAAATCCGGAAAAAGAAATATTTCTTCGGGTTGGGAAAAAGTTCCTATGATATTTTTTAAAAAATGATGATCAATTCCTGTTTTTCCGCCAATAGATGCATCACACATTCCTAAAAGCGAAGTTGGAATATGGATAAATTTAATTCATCTTTTATAAGTAGATGCTACAAAACCGCCTAAATCGGAAATGACACCACCACCAATATTGATTAAAAGTGAATTTCGATCTGCTTCATATTCTGCTAAAATTTCCCATAACTGAACTGCAGTTTCTATCGTTTTCATTTCTTCTCCAGGTTCTATTTCCAAAATTTCAAATGGAACTTCTGTTTCTAAATTGGGAAGAACTTTCGGAAGACAATATTCATGCGTATTTTCATCAACCAAAATAAAAATTTTAGAAGGTTCTGCTTCTTTTATAAATTTATTTAAAGCAGTAAATTGGCTGTCCAGTTCAGAAATCATCTCGATTTTTTTACAAATTTAGAGGTTTTTCAAAAACTTGATATTTAATTTTTCAACCATTTAAAATACCTTATCTTTGCAAAAAATTTCAGTACAGAACTAAAATGGAAAGAGATAATAATAGCGGAAGACCCAAAAGACCCAGAATTTCAAAATCTGGAGGTTCTGGAAATACCAATAATGATCGAAAAAATTTCAAAAAATCTGAAAATTCTTTCGACAGAAACTCAGGAAGCGATGATCGAAGAAAATCAAGTTCTTTCGAAAGAGGTTCAGGAAATGCAGATCGAAAACCTAGAACTTTCGACAGCCGCGATAAATACGAAAAAGGGGATTTAAAATACGGCAAAAAACCTTTCAAAAAATTCGACGATAAGGAAAATAAATTTGGTAAAAAGCCTTATAAGAAATACGACGACCAAAATGAAGACCGTGCAAAAAACTTTGTACAAAAACGCCGTTTGGAAAAAATTGAAAAAGAGATCCATAAAGACACCATTCGTCTTAATAAATATATTGCCAATTCCGGAATTTGTAGCAGGAGAGAAGCGGATGATTTAATCAAGCAAAGTTTGGTTACCGTAAACGGAAAAGTGGTTACAGAAATGGGATATCAAGTTCAGAAAACAGATAAAGTAGTTTTCGACGGACAAAGTATTACTCCAGAAAAACCGGTTTACGTTTTATTAAATAAACCTAAAGGATATATTTCAACAACTAAAGACGAAAAAGCGAGAAAAACGGTAATGGATTTAGTTGCCAATGCTTCTCCTTACAGAGTTTTTCCTGTGGGAAGATTGGATCGTTCTACAACCGGTGTTATTTTGTTAACTAATGATGGACATTTAACAAAGAAATTAACGCATCCTTCTTTTGATATTAAGAAAATTTATCACGTAACTTTGGATAAAAAACTTTCTGGTGATGATATGCAAGCTATTCTTGACGGAATTCGTTTAGAAGAAGGTGTAGCAAAAGTGGACAGTATTTCTTGGATTGAAGGAAAACCTAAAAATGAAGTAGGAGTAGAAATCCATATTGGTTGGAATCGTGTGATCAGAAGAATTTTTCAAAGATTAGGTTATGAGGTTGAAACTTTGGATCGTGTGATGTTTGCAGGTTTAACCAAGAAAAACATTAAACGTGGACACTGGAGAATTTTAACTGAATTGGAAGTCAACAATCTGAAAATGCTCTAAAAATTACAGAATAAAATAAAAAAATTGCGGAAATTTTCCGCAATTTTTTTGTTAATTTTAAATTATCCTAAAACGGTAACTCCGTTTTCAATCATTTGATATAGAGCATCTTTTCCGTTTTCCGGTTTTACGTTTACCGCTTTAGTTCCGTTAAAATGTAAACAGGTGATGTATCCATTTTGTACCGCATCCAAACTGGTAAATTTCACGCAATAATCCAAAGCTAAACCTACAATTTCCACCAATTTGATGTCGTGATATTTTAGAAAATCATCCAAATCCGTTTTCATAAAATGGTTGTTATCCTGGAATCCGCTGTAGCTGTCAAAATCCGGATTTTTGCCTTTTTGAACGATATGTATATTTTCAGGAATTTTTAAATCTGGATGAAATTCTGCACCAAAAGTTCCTTGAACACAATGATCCGGCCACATAAATTGCGGAATTCCATTCAAATTAATCGTTTCTCCTACTTTTTTTCCATTATTGGAAGCGAAGCTTTTATGATTTGCAGGATGCCAATCTTGCGTGAAAACAATTTGATCGTATTCATTTTGCTCAATGAGTCCATTGATATATGGAATTACCGCATTAGCGCCTGGAACCGCTAAAGCGCCACCTTCACAAAAATCATTTTGAACATCTACAACGATAAGTGCTTTTTTCATTTAGAATAATATTAAATTTGTAAAATTGTGTAAATAACAAACCTAAAGGAATGGTAAATTTACGCATGGAAATTCAAAATTTCAGCCAAAACTTTTTTGAAGCCAAAAAGTCAAAATTTTAGAAAAAATGGACAAATTAGAACAACAAAAATATCCTATAGGAAAATTTGAACTGCCAACTCATATTACCGATATAGAAATAGATCAACATATCAAGACCTTAAAAGATTTTCCCGGAAAATTAAAAAATCTTGTGGAAAACTGGACAGATGAACAACTCGATACGCAATACAGAAACGGAGGATGGACTATTCGTCAGTTGATTAATCATCTTTCAGACAGTCACATGAATTCTTTTGTACGTTTTAAATTGGCGTTAACAGAAGAAAATCCTACCATAAAACCGTACAATGAAAAAGCTTGGGCTGAACTGCAAGACAGTTTTACCATTGAAATAAAACCTGCTTTGCAAATTTTAAAAGGACTCCATAAAAGATGGGTTTATGAACTAAAATCTTTAACGAATCGAGAATTCGACGAAAGCAAATTTTTTCATCCGGAGCAAAATAAATCGATAACCTTGCGAGAAAGCTTGGCTTTTTACGCTTGGCATTGCGATCATCATTTTGCACACATTGAAAATTTGAAAAAAGAAAAAGGTTGGTAAATGAAAAGCCTCTTCAATCCTGAAGATTTGGAAGAAACAAGAAACAGAATTTTTCTAATTAAGGAAAATGTTGAACCAAAATGGGGAAGAATGAATGCAGCACAAATGTTTCGACATTGTGATAAAATTTTACAGGTAGCACTGGGAAAATTAATTCTACCCAAAAGAAATTTGCTGATTCGCACCATCGGAATTATTACTAAAATTGAAATGAAAATTTTCAATAACGGAATTCCACGTAACATGCCAACTTTTGACAAAGTAAAAGTTTCAGAAAATTGTAATTTTGAGAAAAGCAGAGAAAATCTATTGAAAACATTGGACGAATTTATCAGAAAAGCTGAAAAAAACAACCTTCTTTCTGAACACCAACTTTTTGGTAAAATGACAAAACAGGATTGGGGGTTTTTAGAATACAAACATATCAATCATCACTTAAAACAATTTGGAGTATGAGTTTTTTAAACAAAATTTTTGGAGGAAGTGTCGATGAAATATCAAAACCAAATTTTTGGAAAAATATCGAATCAGAAGCAGATTTAGAAGGTTTAATTAAAGAATCTTTTGAAAGAAAAGTGGTTATTTTTAAGCATTCAACAAGATGTTTCATCAGTAAAACCGTTTTGAAAAATTTTGAAAAAGAAATTCAAAATTCGGATAAAAATGTGTCTTATTACTTTTTAGATTTATTGGCTTTTAGAAGTATTTCCAATAAAATTGCCGATGATTTTGAAGTTCAACATCAAAGTCCACAAATGATCGTTTTAGAAAACGGAAAAGTGTTGAAAGACGCTTCACATCAAAGTATTTCTCTGTCTTTAGTTTAAAAATATGACCAATATTGATAATTATTTATCCGAAGTTTTAGAAATTCCGCTGGAAAATGTTGCAGCATGCAATAGTTTTTACATCACCAAAAAAGCAACTAAAGGCGAGGTTTTATTACGTGAAGGTGAAATTTGCAACGGAACTTATTTTGTGGAAAAAGGATTGTTGAGAATGTATTCCATCGATAAAAATGGAAAAGAACATATTATTCAATTTGCGCCAGAAAAATGGTTGATATCCGATCGAAGTTCGCTTTATTTCAATCAACAATCCAGATATTTTATTGATGCTGTAGAAGATTCGGAAGTTTTAATTTTAGACAATGATTTTTTCAGCGATCTCAATCAGCATTTTCCGGGAACTGCAGATAAAAACGATTTGCTTTTGCAGAAACATATCCGAAATCTTCAAAACCGTGTAAATTCCTTATTGGCCGAAACAGCTGAAGAAAGATATTTAAATTTTATCAAAATGTATCCCGACATCATGCTTCGTGTTCCACAATGGATGGTAGCTTCGTATTTGGGAATTACTCCCGAAAGTTTGAGTAGAGTAAGAAAGGAATTGGCGAGGAAAAATTTTCAAACTGGATAATAAAAACAAAAAAACCGCAAAATTTGCGGTTTTTATTATTTACTTCCCAAGATAAGATTTTAAAATCTTGCTTCTGGTATTGTGTTTCAAGCGTTTTATTGCTTTTTCTTTAATCTGTCGAACTCTTTCTCTTGTAAGATCGAAAGTTTCGCCGATTTCTTCCAAAGTCATTGGATGTTTTCCGTTCAAACCGAAATAAAGTCTTACCAAATCTGCTTCTCTTGGCGTTAAAGTTTGCAAAGCTCTTTCAATTTCAATTTGAAGGGATTCCAACATTAAATCTTTATCCGGACTTGGAGATTCTCCTGAACGTAAAACGTCATACAAATTGGAATCTTCACCTTCAACAAGTGGCGCATCCATCGACAAATGTCTTCCGGAATTTTTCATTGATTCCTTGATGTCTTCTTCACTCATGTCCAAAACTTCCGCTAATTCTTCCGGAGAAGGCGGTCTTTCGTTTTCTTGTTCTAAATGAGCGTAGGCTTTGTTGATTTTATTGATAGAACCAATTTTATTTAAAGGAAGACGTACAATTCTCGATTGCTCCGCCAAAGCTTGCAAAATGGATTGACGAATCCACCAAACAGCATAAGAAATAAATTTAAAACCTCGAGTTTCATCATATCTTTTCGCAGCTTTCATCAATCCTAAATTTCCTTCGTTAATTAAATCCGGAAGAGAAAGTCCCTGATTTTGATATTGCTTGGAAACGGAAACAACGAAACGAAGATTGGCTTTAATTAATTTTTCTAAAGCGGCTCTGTCTCCGGCTCTAATTCTTTGCGCCAATTCTACTTCTTCGTCGGCGGTAATTAAATCCACCTTTCCGATTTCTTGCAGATATTTGTCTAATGATGCGGTTTCCCTGTTGGTAACCTGTTTTGTAATTTTTAATTGTCTCATAGAAAATGTACTCGTTACATGAGCGTCATTTTATTATACGACAGAATTTTAAAAAGGTTACATCATTTTAAATTTTGTTTGAAATTAATTTATTGGCTTTCAATTTCGTATTTTTGCAAATCTGCAATTTTTAAAAATTTATGCAGAAAAATTTCATTTAAAAATGAGCGAAACAAAAGAATATATTGAGGTTTACGGCGCTCGTGAACACAATCTTAAAAATATAGATGTTAAAATTCCGCGCAACGAGTTGGTTGTGATAACGGGTCTTTCCGGAAGCGGAAAATCGTCTTTGGCTTTTGATACTATTTTTGCGGAAGGACAAAGACGTTATATCGAGACATTTTCAGCGTATGCAAGGCAATTTTTGGGAGGTTTGGAACGTCCCGATGTCGATAAAATCGACGGACTTTCGCCCGTAATTGCGATTGAACAAAAAACGACGAACAAAAATCCACGTTCAACGGTTGGAACGGTTACGGAATTGTACGATTTTCTGAGACTTTTATTTGCAAGGGTTTCCGATGCATATTCATTAACCACCGGAAAAAAATTGGTGAGTTACACCGAAGAACAAATTCTGGAAACCATCAAAGAAAATTACAAAGGCGAAAAAATCATGTTAATGGCGCCAGTTGTTCGTTCCCGAAAAGGTCATTACCATGAATTGTTCGTTCAAATGGCGAAAAAAGGATATGGACAAGCGAGAATTGATGGCGAATTGCAAGATATTGAATACGATTTAAAATTGGATCGCTACAAAACCCACGACATCGATATTGTGATCGATCGATGGATTATCGGCGAAAATGCCACCGAAAACCGAATGGAAAAATCCCTTCGAATTGCACTGGAAATGGGGGAAGGAATTATCGGCATCCAAAAATTAAATTCGGATGAGATGGATTATTTTTCGAAAAATTTAATGGACGACGAAACCGGACATTCTCTCGCTTTGCCTGAACCCAACACGTTTTCCTTCAATTCCCCGAAAGGAAGTTGCCCCAATTGCAAAGGTTTGGGAACCATCAAAAAAGTGAACACCGATTATTTTGTAGAAAACCCAAAATTATCCATCAATCAAGGAGCTTTGTTGCCTTTGGAAGACATTAAATCCAACAAATGGATTCTGGCGCAAATCAAAAATATTTTGGAAGTTTTCGATAAAAATTTGTCCACATCTTTTGCCGATATTCCTAAAGAAGCGTTGGATTTAATTTATTTTGGCGCACATAAAGAAATCGGAAAAGAATTGAAACACGCCGGAATTACCAAAAAAATAAAAGTGAATTTCGATGGTTTGGTTCCAATTATTGATGAAATGATTGAGGATAAGGAAAGTTACGATGCAGTGCTTTTGGAAAGGCATTTCACGACCGAAGAAACCTGTCCGGAATGCAAAGGAACTCGGCTTCAACCAGAAAGTTTGAGTTTCAAAATCGATGGAAAAAATATTGCGGAAATCAATGCGTTGAGTTTGGCTGATTTAAAAATTTGGCTCGCTGAAGTAAAAGATAAATTTTCGCCAAAAAATCGGGTAATTTCCGATGAAATTTTAAAAGAAATCGAAACCCGTTTGCAATTTTTGTTGGATGTTGGTTTGGATTATCTGAGTTTAAGCCGAAGTTCCAGAACGCTTTCCGGTGGAGAATCGCAACGAATTCGATTGGCGACGCAAATCGGTTCTCAATTGGTGAATGTGCTCTATATTTTGGACGAACCTTCGATTGGTTTGCATCAACGAGATAATGAGCGATTGATTAATTCATTAAAAAATTTAAGAGACATCGGAAATTCAGTCATTGTTGTAGAACACGACAAAGACATGATTTTGGAAGCGGATGAAGTTCTGGACATTGGTCCGAAAGCCGGAAAATTTGGCGGCGAAATTCTGTGGCAAGGAAAACCAAAAGATTTGCTGAAAGCCGAAACCATCACTTCCGACTACATTTCGGGAAAAAGAAAAATCGAAATTCCCGGAGAACGACGAAAAGGAAACGGAAAATCTTTAACATTAAAAGGCGCTTCCGGAAATAACCTCAAAAATGTGAATTTGGAAATTCCACTCGGGAAATTGGTCGTGGTTACGGGGATTTCGGGCAGTGGAAAATCGTCTTTAATTAATGGAACTTTGTATCCCATTCTCAACCGGCATTTTTACAGAGCTGTTCAAGAACCGCTTCCGTACAAAAAATTTGAGGGGATCGAAAACATCGACAAAATTGTGGATGTTGATCAATCGCCTATTGGTAGAACGCCACGTTCCAATCCTGCAACTTATACCGGAATGTTTACCGACATCAGAAATCTTTTTGCCGAACTTCCGGAAAGTAAAATTCGTGGTTACAAACCGGGACGATTTTCTTTTAATGTAAAAGGAGGGCGCTGCGAAACCTGTCAAGGAGGCGGACTAAAAG
>JAEZWE010000070.1 GCA_023420435.1 Bacteroidota bacterium | reverse complement strand
TGATAATTCTTTCCACTTTCAGACCGGCAATTTCACCTGCTTCTTTAGTAGCCTGTCTTTGGCTATCGTTGAAGTAAGCCGGAACCGTAATTACCGCTCTCGTCACTTCCTGACCCAAATAATCTTCCGCCGTTTTCTTCATTTTCTGAAGAATCATTGCCGAAATTTCTTGTGGTGTATATTCTCTGTCGTCAATTTTAACTTTTACAGTATCGTTCGGTCCGGCAACCACTTTGTAAGGAACTCTTGCCACTTCCAGTGCATCATCTTTGAAGTGCGTCCCAATAAATCTTTTGATTGAATAAACCGTGTTGTGAGGATTTGTAACTGCCTGTCTTTTAGCGGGATCACCTACTAATCTTTCACCGTCTTTCGTAAATGCTACAACGGATGGCGTCGTTCTTTTACCTTCCGCGTTAGGAATAACAACTGGGTCTTTTCCCTCCATTACGGCAACACAAGAGTTGGTTGTTCCTAAGTCAATTCCAATTATTTTACTCATTTTAGTTATATTTTTTGTTCTAAATTTTAAATTTTGAATGTAAGTCAACATTTGTTCTGAAATTCTCTAAAAATATACCAAGCAAAAAATTGTGACAAATTGACAGAATAATAAATAAAATAAGGAGGGAAAAAAATAAAGAATCTCCTATAAATACACAAAACTTAATATAAAACAAAACTAATTTTCTTTATTTTTGAAGAAATTCAATTCACAGAAATGTCACAACTTTTCAATCCTAGAGATGTCACTTGGTTGGCTTTTAATGAACGTGTTTTGCAGGAAGCCATGGATGAAACCGTTCCTTTAGCATTACGCATAAGATTTCTCGGGATTTTTTCCAATAATTTGGACGAATTTTTCCGCGTTCGTGTAGCCGGTTTACGACGTGCCATGGAATTTAAGGATCGATTTATCACTGATTCTTTTTTTCAGCCACCTTCCAAAATATTATCGAAAATAAATGATATTGCCATAGAGCAACAAAAAAATTTTGATAAAATCTGGAAAAAAATTCAAATCGAAATGGCAGCAGAAAAGGTTTTCATTAAAACTGCCAAAAACCTAACTGCTGAACAAAAAATATTTGTGAAAAAATATTTTGATGAAGTGGTGGAATCACATGTCGTTCCTATCATGCTTCAGGAAAACAAACCTATGCCCTATCTTCGAGATAAAAGTCTTTACTTGGGTGTTGCGATGCGTAAAAAGGAATGGCAGTACGAAAGTAATTTTGCCATTATCGAAATTCCTTCCAGATTCACGGGCAGATTTTTAATGCTACCTTCAGAAAATGAAGAAAAAAATGTCATTTTATTAGAAGATGTCATTACGTTTATGCTTCCGGAAATTTTCCATTTTTTTGGTTTTGATGATTTTGAAGCGAATGCTTTTAAAGTAACGAAAGATGCAGAATTTGATCTGGATAACGATATTAAGACCACCCTTGCAGACAAAATTGAAAAAGGCATTAAAAACCGTAGAAAAGGAAAACCCACAAGATTTGTCTTCGATCGAAATATGGATAAAGCGCTTTTAGAATTTTTGATTCGCAAGCTCAGCTTAACCAAAAGAGACAGCATTATTCCGGGAGGAAAAATTCATAATTTTAGACACTTTATGGATTTTCCCGATGTATTCAAAGCTTACAAAAAACCTGAAGAAAGGAAATCTTTTCTACATCCAAAATTCCCTAATGACCAAAGAGTAACTGAAGTTATTTTGAAAGAAGATGTCCTTTTAAGTTTTCCTTATCATGATTATCGTCCCGTTGTTGATTTATTGAGAGAATCCGCTATTGATCCTGATGTAAAATCAATTCAAATAACCGCTTATCGTTTAGCAAGCAATTCCAAAATCATCAATGCATTAATAGGTGCTGCAAGAAACGGAAAGGATGTTACTGTAATGCTGGAACTTCGCGCAAGATTTGATGAAGAAAGCAACCTGGAATGGAAAGAAATTCTGGAACCGGAAGGTATAAAAGTTTTAACCGGAATTCCCAACAAAAAAGTGCACGCCAAATTGTGCATAATTAAAAAAAGAGTACACGGAAAAACATTTCAATATGGATTTATAAGCACCGGAAACTTTCATGAAAAAACGGCGAAAATATATGGAGATCATTTACTAATGACTTCAGACAGAGGAATTATGGCGGATATTAATAAAGTTTTTAACGCTTTGAAAAAACCAAAAGAAGATCCAACTCATTCTTTAAAAAATTGCAAAAATTTATTGGTTTGCCCTCAATTTATGCGAGAAAAAATTTTTTGGCACATCGACAAAGAAATTGCCGAAGCCAAAGCCGGAAGAAAAGCCGAAATGATCGTGAAAGTTAATTCCTTAAGCGATCGTGAATGCATTAAAAAATTATATGAAGCAGCAAAAGTTGGCGTAAAAATCAAGTTGATAGTTCGTGGAATATACTGTGCCGTAAACCAAAAAGATTTTAAAGAAAAAATACACGCCATTTCTATTGTTGACGAATATCTGGAACATGCAAGAGTAATGTATTTCTACAACAAAGGCGCTGAAGATTTATACATTTCTTCTGCAGATTGGATGACGCGAAACTTGGATTACCGAATTGAAGCCGCAGTAAAAATAACTCAGAAAAATTTAAAAAAAGAATTGAAAGACATTTTGGAAATTCAACTGAAAGACAACGTAAAAGCAAGAATTCTGGATAAAAATTTGCGAAATGGTTATGTGGAAAAAAACAAAAATGAACCCGAATTTCGATCGCAAATAGAAACCTACAAATATTTAGTTTCAAAAAATTAGTACATTTAATTCATGAAAATAGCCGCAATAGATATTGGTAGCAATGCCGCAAGATTACTCATCAGTGAAGTAAAAGAAGAAAAAAAAGGAAAACCGGAATTTACAAAACTCAATCTTTTACGAATTCCGCTTCGTTTAGGAATGGACGTTTTCTCAAAAGGTGAAATTGGCGAAGAAAGAACCCAAATGGTGATTGATTCCATGAAAATTTTTTCAGATTTAATGAAAATCTATAAAGTGGAACATTACCGGGCTTGCGCTACTTCCGCCATGAGAGACGCCAAAAACGGCGATAAAATCCGCAAAATTGTAAAGGAAACTTCAGGAATTGAAATTGAAATTATTTCCGGTGATGAAGAAGCTACCCTAATTTATGAAAACCACGTTGCAGAAGGACTCGACAAAAATTTCGCTTACCTCTACGTTGATGTAGGTGGTGGTTCTACAGAACTTACTTTCTATGAAAACGGAAAAATGAAATACGAGCATTCTTTCAACATTGGAACCATTCGTTTATTAAATAATTTGGTTACCGAAGATCATTGGAAAGAAATGAAAGAAGAAATCCGTAAAAATATCAACAGCAAAAAACCCATTGTCGCTATTGGTTCCGGAGGCAACATCAACAAAGTTTTTTCGATGAGCAAAACCAAAGACGGAAAACCAATTTCTTTACATTATATTAAAAATTTTCACAAAGAAATTTCTGCACTTTCGGTTCCGG
>JAEZWE010000242.1 GCA_023420435.1 Bacteroidota bacterium | reverse complement strand
AGCTGTAGCAAGAGGTGGTTTTTATGAATGGGATCTTAATAATCTTCGCGGAAACAGAGTTTCTTCAGGCGTCTATTTCGTTTTGATGACCAATGAAGATGGAACCGATAAAGCCACCGCAAAAATTGCCGTAGTGAATTAATGAATTCATCAACAGGATTTTTACTTTCCTTCATAAAATATGGTGATAACGATTGTATTGTACATTGTTTCACTAAGGAAAATGGATTTCAGAGTTATTTTTTAAGAGGTGTTTATGCTTCAAAAAATAAAAAAAAAGCTTTTCTTTTTCCTTTGAATGAATTATCGTTAACCGTAAATACAAAAAAAAGCTCCATGCCCCTTATTTCTAAAATGGAGCTGGAAAAATGGTCTTGTCCCCATGAAAATGTAAAAACCTACAGTACGTTACTTTTTGTTGCCGATTTTTTGAATCAAGTTTTAAAAAATGAACCCTCCAACCCAAATCTTTACCAAGAAATTCAACAGTTTCTAGAGGAACTAAACCGTCAAAACTATATTTCGCATTTAATATTTCTAATGAATTTTCTGAAAATTATTGGGGTAGCACCATTAATATCCGAAAAACCTTATCTAAATCCTGAAAGTGGTGAATTTGAAGAAAATCAAAGCCATTCTTTATTTACCAGTGAAATAGGTAGCATTTGGAAACAAGTTTTAACCTCCAAAAATCCTTATCAAACCCAACTTGATCTGAAGTTTCGCCGCTTATTTTTGGAAAGTGTTATGAGTTATTATCAGCATCATATTACCAATTTCACGCTTCCTTTTTCATTGGAGGTTCTTAAAGAAGTTCACGCTTAATTTTTTCAAAAAAAATAAACCTATTAATATAAACTGAAACCATTCAAAATCCAGTTTGAATCTGGTATTGGCAGCATGACCAATCATGTAAGGCAAACTAAAACTGACAAATAATAAAACAGATCCGTAAAAAAGTAATTTATTTTTTCTTAAACTTATTAAAGAAAATAAAGTTAAAATGTTTAGCATGATGCTATAAACTTTCCTTCCCCAGAAGATTTCAAAACTTTGATCATAAAAATAACGTGGCGGAACATACCATAAAAAAAATAAATTCTGAAAGGCTTTTTTTGTAAATTTCAATTTCCAGTCGGTTCCTAATTTTTCTTTAATTTCCTTTTTATAAACCTCCTCCATCACCAATTCATTCACTTTACTTCTCATTTCCAGTTTCTCGTTCATTTCCTTTATAGAAATCAGTTTCAATTCCGGAATAATGTTATGCTCCTCATAAAATCCTGAATGAATATTTTGCCAAACCGGTGTTTTGGAAAGAATAATACGGTCAAAAGCAAAATAATTTCTAATAACCCATGGAGAATATCCTAAGACAATACAAGCCCCAATGATTAAAAATTTTGAAAATTTGATTTTTTTGTAAACCACCAAAAAAATAATTAACAGAATGCAGAAAGGTATGGCAATAACCTGCGTTAGAAAGAGCAAAGCCGTTAATAAACCAAATAGTATAAAATACAGATTACGAATTCCTTTACCGAGAAAAATTTTAGAATAATAAAACAGCCACACCAAAAAAATAAAAATAAAAATATTGGTAACTTCAATAATGTTCGAATACATAAAATACGCCGGCGAAAAAATGAAAAAATATCCGGCTATTATTCCGGCTTTTTCTTTTTTGAAAAGACCACAAATCTTAAAAAAAAGAACCGGAATTAGAAAGTATAGAAAATGCTGAAAAATGATGAGCGCTTCCCTTGCAACGCCAGAAAAAATAAAATTGAAAAAACTGATTAATAAAGGATAAACAGGAAGTTTGTAAGCAGTAGGACCCAATTCTACAAATTCCGCATAAACATGATATTTATAAAAATTCACGCCAATATACCAATCCTCTATTTTTTTGCCGGGAAAATCAGCTACAAAACTGTAAACCATTTTCGCTGTAAAAATCAGAGAATTGAAAACCAGAAAAGTTCTGTAACTCAAAATTTGATTAAAAAAAAGCTTCAAAATATTATTTTTAATCTTCAGAATAGAAAACACTTTTATTTTTTAAGAAATTTTTATCCGGTAAACATCGCTGTTGTTTCTTCGAATATTTTTTACAAAAAAACCGCCTTCTTCGGGAATTTCTTCTTTCAGATCAAAACTTTCACATCCTTTGGGAAGTCCGGAAAAAACCAGGGTAAACCAAAAATCTTTCATGGGAGAAACTTCGGTCCAATAGGGGAAAACACTAATATTTTCGGTATGGATGAGGTGGGATTTATGTACAGAATTGCGATCAATTAAAAAAGTAGATGGCCAAATACGGATTAAATTTCCAAAAAATGGCGTCGCCGGAAAACAGCAATGCACAATTACTTGTTTTTCCTCTTCTGTTTTTGCTTTTAGCATTTCCAGAATTTCTTCGGCAATTTTCGGTTTACTAATAGTCGTCGGCATTTTGTTGAAATTTCAGAATTAAAAATCCAATTCCAATTTTTCTTTGGTGTAAGTTCTGATTTTCTTTAAAAGCTCAGGATTATCGGAGAGTTTTTGTCCATAACTTGGGATTATTTCCAAAAGCTTTTCCTTCCATTCTCCATTCACTTTTTCAGGGAAGCATTTTTCTAAAACTTCCAACATCGCAAAAACAGAAGTGGAAGCTCCTGGAGATGCGCCCAAAAGTGAAGCAATATTTCTTTTTTTATTAACGACAACTTCAGTCCCAAATTCCAGTTTGCCACCCTTTTCTTCATCTTTTTTGATGATCTGTACTCTTTGTCCAGCCACTTTCAACTCCCAATCTTCTTCTTTTGCATCCTTTACAAATTCCCGCAAATGGGCCATTCTTTGAGATTTTGTCATCGCAACTTGCCGAATTAAATAACTTGTTAAAGGTAAATTATGCCACCAAGCGCCAAATAAAGAACGGATATTTTTGTAATTAATACTTTCCGGTAAATCGAGATAGCTTCCTTCTTTCAGAAATTTGGTGGAAAATCCTGCAAAAGGGCCGAATAAAAGGGCTTTTTCGCCATCAATAATTCTTAAATCCAAATGTGGAACCGACATTGGAGGCGCATCAACGGTAGCTTGGGTGTAAACTTTCGCATGATGTTTCTCAATTAATTCCAAATTTTTGGAAACCAACCATTCTCCGGAAACGGGAAATCCTCCGTAACCTTCACTTTCCACAATATCACAACTGTCCAGAAGAGGTAAAGCGTAACCTCCAGCACCAATAAAAACAAAATCGGCTACGATTTCTTGGTGATGATTATGAAGGCGGTCTTTTATTTCCAGTTTCCAGTTTTCTTTTTCTGTGGCATCGATATCTTTTACTTCGTGATACAGAAATACTTCTACGGAGGAAGTTTCCTGTAAAAATTTTTCCATTTTTAAGGTTAAAGCTCCGAAATTAACATCTGTTCCCAAATCCATTTTTGTGGCAGCAAGAATTTCACTTTCTTTCCTTTTGCTCATGATTAAAGGAATCCATTCTTGTAATTTTTCAAAATTTTCTGAATATTCCATTCCTTCAAACAGGGGAGATTCAATGAGTTTTGAAT
>JAEZWE010000225.1 GCA_023420435.1 Bacteroidota bacterium | reverse complement strand
GAACTTGTGTGATAACATCTTTTCGTAATGAATGATTTAGAATAAGGAAATACGAATTTTTGAACATATACGTTAATTCCTGATTGTAGTTGGAAGATGCTTTTACGAAAGGATTGTTTTGCGTGTAATTATTTTCCGTTAAAATATTTCTCACCGGATTCAGTTCCCAAAAACTCGGTCTTCTCATTCTGCTGGAAAATGCGTAGGAAATATTGTGGTTTTCGTTGATTGTGTAATTGGCACTTACATAAGGGAGAAAATTGTTGTAGTTTCTCTCAATATTAGCATAAGCCGGGTTTTGCGCATTGTCCGAAGTTCCCAAACTGTTGGTGATTTCATATCTCGCACCAATTTTTCCCGAGAATTTTTCACCGAATTTCTTTTCTAAAGTTCCGTAAAATCCGTAAATGTTTTCGTCGTAAAGAAAATGGTTGGGTTCGTTTGAAATCGTATTATTCAAATAATTGTAAGTTATACTTTTGGTGTCGTTATTGGTTTTAGTTTTGTTGTAATTTCCTCCAACGGCAATGGTAAAATCTTTTTCAAATTTTTTGATGTAGTCTGCTGTGGTAGAAAAATTATTGATAATTTGTGGGATGTGCTGTAAAATTTCGATTCTGGTTCCTAAAACGTCTTTATTGCTGTTGGAAGCGATGGTTTGGTTAATGGTGTTTTGAGTTCTTTTGTAGTTCAGATAAGAAGCATTCAAATTTAATTTACTTCCCAAATCATCCATTTTCCATTCGTAGTTTAGATTGGCGGAATTGTTTCTGGATTTTGCATTTTCTCTTGCTTTTGTGATTGAATAGGAGGTTAGAAGGTTATTATTGCTGTTCAAAGTATTAGAAGTGTTGAACAAATCAATTTTTGAATCATAACTTTTATTATACCAAGAATTTAAAGTTAAAGCCAAATTCGATTTTTCGGATAACTGATAATCCGCGTTAATGTAACCTCCCAAATTTTTATTAGGATCATCAATATCACCAACAGAATAGGTGTTTATCACCTCATTACCATTTCTTAAAATGTAGGATTGCGCTTGGATATTTTCGCTACCGTTTAAACTTGCAGAAATTCCCAATTTATCTTTTCTGAAATTGATAGATGCACTTGCAGAACTGCTGTTGTATTTGTTTTGATTGTTGGCGAAACGTAGATTTCCGTTGGTTCCGTCAGTCATTTTTTTCTTTAAAACGATGTTGATAATTCCGTCGGAAGATTCAACTTGATATTCACTTCCTGGAGTGGTAATGACTTCAATTTTTTGAATATTTTCTCCTGGGGTATTTTTTAGAAACTGATCTAAAGATTCTGCATCCATATTGGTTTTTCGTCCATTAATAAAAATTAAAGCATTGTTTTTTCCTGCGATTTTCAAATTTTTATCATCGGTGGTGGAAACTAATGGCGTTTGTTTTAATAAATCAAAAGAAGTGCTTCCTTTTGCAACAGGTGAATTGGCTACATCGTAAACAAAACGGTCTGCTTCTTTTTTGAAGTATTTTTTTGTCATCACCACTTCTTCGATTTTTTGTTCCGAAATGGTGTCTTTTTTTGAATTTTGTTGTGATAAAGCCAAAAAGCTGGATAGTAAAAAGATAGGAAGTAATGTCGTTTTCATAATTTCAGTTATTATAGTAATATGTTATACAAAGTATATGGTTAAAAAAAATCGATTTAACGATAGGTTGTTCCATTTTGAAATTTGTTACAATTGTTTTTATTTTTTTTGCAACTTTTTTTAAAAACTGTATCTTTCTTGTAGGTACCAAATACAAAAACTATGAAAAATTTTCTTTTACTTTTGCTTGCATTCTTTTTGACAAGCTGTGTTGAGCCTGTTTATGATTTAGAAGATCAACAACAAACCATTCCTGAATTTCAGTATTCTTACGGAAATGAGGTAAATCGTAATTTTTATGGTCAGGTTTTAGACCGTAGTGGAAATCCGGTTTCGGGAGCTACAGTTTCTGCAGGAAGTTCTACCGTACAAACCAATACCAAAGGTTTTTTTATTTTGAAAGATGCACCAGTAAAAGAAAAATTTGCCCATTTAAAAGTTACTAAAGCAGGTTTTGTGGATGCTTCAAGAGTTTTATTTCCAACTAGTGGCGATAATCGTATAAACATCATGATGATTCCTGCGACAACCACTTCTACCATTTCTACAGGAACCGCCAGTTCAGTTTCGCTTCCGGATGGAACTTTAGTGAAATTTGATGGAAATTTTAAAGATTCAAATGGAAATCCATATTCCGGAAATGTGAATGTTGCGGTTTTTAATTTAAAAACTTCGGATACTTATTTTAACGAAACCATGCCGGGAAGTTTATTGGCAAGCAATTCTGAAGGAGAAGCACAAATGTTGGAATCTTTTGGGATGATGCATGTTCAACTTACAGGAACTGCAGGACAGGATTTACAAATTGTAAACACCGCACAAATCACTTATCCAATTGATCCTTCACAAATTTCTACAGCTCCTGCAACCATTCCTTTGTGGAGTTTTAACGAAGAAATGGGAATTTGGATCGAAGAAGGAAAAGCAAATAAAATTGGAAATAAATATGTAGGAAATGTTTCACATTTTTCTTGGTGGAATTGCGATGTTCCTAATGATTATGCGAATTTATCAGTAACGATTATGGATTCCAATGGACAACCTTTGACAGGATTAAATGTAGGTTTGAAAACCGCTTCTATGACGTATGAAGTTAATGGTTTAACCAACGGAAGTGGTGTTGCTTCAGGAATGGTAATTGCCAACCAAACCTTGGAAATAAAGGTTTATGATTTATGTGGAAATGTAGTTTACTCCGGAAATATTGGTCCGTTTACTAATGCTTCAGCAAACAATTTGTCAGTAACAGTTCCAAATACAACAGCGCAATCTTTTACCATTACTGGAACGTTGCAAAATTGCTCCAATGCTAATGTAACTGATGGTTTTGTAGAGTTAGATATTCCAAGTTCAACTAACAATTTTTTCCAAAACAATATTCAATCAGTTTCCAGCGGAAGTTTTAGCTTTACAACAATAGTTTGTACAAGTTCTCCGCAGTTCACTTTAACTGGATATGATATTACAAGTATGCAAACTTCTGGAGCAATCAATTTTACGGGAACTCTGCCAATTACAAATGTGGGCACAATTACAACTTGTAGTGCAGTGAATGAATTTCTAACCTATCAAATTGATAATCAAAGTGCAATACATTGTTTAGCAGGATTTAATGCTGGATTAGATGTAACAGTATTTGCACTGAACCATACCAGTATGCCAGGATTTGCAATTTTTGGAAATAACATTTTAACAACCGGTACATATACATCAGGATTTACATTCATTATTAACCCTAACAATCCTTCTCCAGTAGCAAATGGAATTTCTGCAGATACTCCTGGAAATAATTTAACATTAATTATCAGTAATTTTGATCCAGTTGGGGGCTATATAGATTTTACACTCAATGGAACATTTTTAGAGCCGGGAACTACAAACCAACATACAATTTCAGCGACAGGACATGTAATAAGAGATTATTAAAAATTAGAAACTTAAGTCAATAAAAAAAGGAGCAAAAATTTTTGCTCCTTTTTTTATTCTCTATCAAATCTCGCCAGTTTTTTGTCCACCCAAATCGTGGCAAAAGGAAAAAATGCAGAAATCAGTGCAAAAACAAAATCTTCATCATCCCATTTGAAAATTTTACGAATAGGAAGGATCAGCAGAAGATACAAGGTGAAGAAGAAACCATGTAAATTTCCGATAATGATGATGTATATTGTTGGCAAAAGCCCGTCTTTATCGGTGCGAATCCAAATCATGGCAGAAAAAAGGAACGCCCAAGAAATGGCTTCTAAAACACAAACCTTCCGAAACCAATTGATGATTTTTTCCTCAGGATATTTTGAAAAGAATTTTTCGATGAATTTCATTTAGGTTTTAGGATTTAGTTAATAGGGCTTAGTTTTTTATTTGTGGTCATATCAGTGTTGCGTAAATTAGGTTTCCGGCTAAGTCCTAATTCCTGTACGCTAATCACTATAAAAAGAACTTCCGTCTAAATATTCAAAAACTTCCGGAGAAAGCATAGGTCTTACATTTTTTCCTTCCTTGATCATGTTACGGATTTCAGTTGCTGAAAGTTCTATTATTGGAGCTTTTATCAAAGAAATATTTTCATGTTGTAAGTATTCTGAGTCTTTTTTTTCTCCTTCAAAAACTCGTGGATAAACAATAATTTGGTGGTTTTTGATCAAAATTTCAGCATTTTTCCATTTTGCTAAACTTTCCAAATTGTCTTCACCCATAATCAGCGAAAAGGAAATTTCGGGATATTTTTCGTGAAGATAAGTTAAAGTATCAATGGTGTAACTTGGTTTTGGAAGCGAAAACTCAACGTTGGAAGCGCGCATTTTCGGGTAATTTTTAACCGCTAATTGAACCATATCTAATCGATTGTTATCTTTCAATAAAGATTTTTTGTCTTTAAACGGATTGTGCGGACTTACGACAAACCAAAGTTCATCCATATCTGTATTTTCCAAAATATAGTTAGCCAAGATGATATGTCCAATGTGTATTGGATTAAAACTGCCAAAAAATAGGCTGATTTTTTTATTTCCCACAGATTTCACAGATTTTCAATATTGACCTTTGCTATTGACCCTTGACATTCTCAATGAATTTGACATCCCGAATACTCAGATAATGCGTCACATTTCCTTTCCAGTGGTTTTCTTCTAAGGTAAAAGCGATATCGAATTTCTTATTTCGGAAATCTTCGGCAAATTCACCCAGTTTGAAACCTACACATTCGATATTTCTTCCGGTAGATTCTTGTTTGATGTAAAATTTAATATGCTTTCCGTCTTTTCCCATGGTTTTTACGTATCCAGAAACTTTTTTGTTTTTTAATACTAAAACCGGTTTCATATTATGGGGTCCAAAAGGAGCCAGTTTTCTGTGAAAATTGATGAAATCACGGTTGATGTCTTCTAAATCGATTTCTGTGTCAATTGTTATTGAGGGTTCTTTCTGATGATCCTGAATATTTTCGGAAACTATTTTTTCAAATTTTTCCTTGAAGGCTTCAAACTTGTCTTTTTCCATAGAAAGTCCTGCTGCAGCTTGATGTCCGCCGAATTTTAGAAAATATTCTGAACAGCGATCCAAAGCATCA
>JAEZWE010000219.1 GCA_023420435.1 Bacteroidota bacterium | reverse complement strand
GATTTGGATGGATTCTGAAAAAGCAGTTTTGGTGAGAAATCACGATTCACAAAACGTTACCGAGTTTTCAGTAGCAGATACTTTTAAACACGAAAAACAACATGGTAATTCCAGCGAAAATGCAGGAAATAATTCTGAACAAACCACCAAAACGAAGTTTTTTAAAGAAATTGATAAGGCTTTGGAAAATACAGAAGAATTGTGGATTACCGGTCCTGGAAACATTCAGGAAGAATTAAAATCTTATCTTCACGATACCGCACAATTCAAAAATTTGAAAATTACATTAGATTCTTCACAACAAATGAATGAGAACCAAGTTTTAGAAACGGTGAAATCTCATTTTGGAGCATAACATAACATTCATATTTTTAGAAAAACCTTTCCATTTTTAGGAAAGGTTTTTTTATTTTTGGTTAAATGAAAACCATGAAGCCTATTTATATTTCACTCATTTTATTCAGTTTTTCTGTTTTTGCCCAGCAAATTCCAAAATTGACGGATGAGGTCGCGCAAAAACTCGCTGAAAAACCTTTAAACTGCATTAATCAGGAATATCCGAATAAAACAGCACATGTTATAAACACGGCAAAAGATGCGGTTTTAACACCTAAACAATTACATCCGAGTTTTTATGGCTGTTTCGATT
Source organism: Bacteroidota bacterium (assembly GCA_023420435.1). Taxonomy (GTDB): domain Bacteria; phylum Bacteroidota; class Bacteroidia; order Flavobacteriales; family Weeksellaceae; genus JAEXBA01. The sequence goes on along the minus strand of JAEZWE010000219.1, from coordinate 8,513 downwards.
GGCATTCTTCTGTTCATGGACATTGGATGTTGGTGCGTTTAATGAAAACCAATCCCGGAATTTTCCAATCTGAAGAAATTATCCGAAATCTTGATGAAAATTTTAAAGCCGAAAAAATTCTGGAAGAAGCCCAATATTTTACCAAATTTCAGGTCGCCAAAAATTTTGAAAGAACTTATGGTTGGGCTTGGTTGCTGAAATTAGATGAAGAATTGGCAACTTGGGATCATCCCAAAGCAAAAATATGGCACCAAAATCTCAAACCTCTAACAGACGAAATTTTAAATCTTTGGAAAGAATATTTACCAAAACAAACCTATCCTAACAGAACAGGAGTTCATCCTAATTCTGCTTTTGCTATGTCTTTTGCCATAGATTGGGCTAGAGCAATTGGGGATAAAAATTTTGAAAATCAGCTGATTGAAAAATCAAAATATTTTTATTTGAAAGATCGAAAAGCTCCGGCTTATTTGGAACCGGATGGAAGCGATTTTTTTTCACCAAGTTTACAAATTGCTGATTTAATGCGGAGAATTCTTCCACCAAAAGATTTTAAAAAATGGTTTGATCAATTTTATGATAAAAAAAGCATCGAAAATATTTCACAAATTCCGTTAATTAGTGATATCAATGATTATCAAACGGTACATTTGGTAGGACTTTCTTTTACGCGAGCTTGGTGTATGAACGGCATTTCCCTTGCGCTTCCCAAAAACCATAAAATGAAAAAAAAGTTGAATGAAACAGCGGATAAATTTCTTGCGAATGCGCTTCCATTAGTATTTCAAGGGAATTACGGAGGAGATCATTGGTTGGCAAGTTTCGCAGTTTATGCTTTGTCTAATCGATGACAATTTTTTTAAAAATTCATAAAAAAAGCTGATTTTTTAATCAGCTTTTAATTTTTATTTTGGTCTGTATTTTTCGTACGGATCTTCGTTGTTGTCTTTTGGTTCTTGCTTTGGTTCCTGCTTAATTTCATTTTGAAAATTTTGCTGAGGATAGCTTTGGCGGTTTTGATTTTGTTGCTGAAACTGATTTTCCATTTTTTTCTTCATATTTCGGTTCATCAAATACAAAATCAATAACATTAATGGAATGAGGACTAAAGCTACTGCAATGATAATTCCTGCAATTCCAAATCTTTCTAAAAATGTTTTTTCGGTAGAATCCGGAGTTGTTTCTGCATTATCGGTGGAAAAACTTTCACTTCCGCTAAACTGACGATTTTCGGTGAATATAATCTCTAGATCGCACATTTGATTCGCATTGTAATCACTTCCTTGAACATCTGTATTTTTTGATTTCACCGTTCCGAAATTCTGAGAAATTGCGGATGAAAATTCATCAAAAAACGCATAAGGAATTTTTGCTTGAATGCTTTGTCTTCTGTATCCATTTTGTTCGCCAAAATTATCGCTAACAATTTCGGCATCATATTTTTCTAATAAACCATATAGTTCGGTATTAGCATCGATGATGTTTTCAACGGTAATTTCTGTTTTTAAACTTTTTACCAAAGGATCAGAAAATGTTTTTTCCTCAGAAATTTTAGAATTTTCATTTATATTTTTCTCTGAATTTGAGGATTCTGTGTTATTTTTTTTCGAAGATGATTTATTCTTGGCTTGATTTGAAACCTTATCAATAGTCTTTGAAATGGTAGAAATGATCTCGATTGGATTTTTGGAGTTTTTTAATTCTTCCGTTGCGGAATCTACGCTGGAAATTACTTCCTGGCTACGTTTAATTTGTTCTGTTGAATTTTTGATGACCGAATTAATGGAATCCAAAGTTTTTGCATTTTCAACAATTACTTTTTCAACGGTTTCTTTCGTTTTATGAATTTCCGGAACTATAATTTTGTTCATTTTCGCTGAATCCTGAACAATTTTAGATAGAGAATCCAAGGTTCTAAAACCATTATTTGCAGATCGGAATAAACTGTCTGCAGATTTTATCGTATTATTGGCTTGTTGAATGTCGGTTTTGCTACAAGAGAATAGTAAAGTTCCTGTAATTAAACCTAACAAAATATTTTTTTTCATTTTTTATCAATTTTTTCAAAATCTGAATTTCATCAGCAATTTGCGTTCCTGAATTTTTTTTTAAAATTCAGAATTTAGTTTAGGGGTTAAAAATCAAGGCTTTGTAAAATTATTTTACAAGCTATTCTCAAAAATTTATTGAGTGGGTTTTTTACTTTTGTCAACATTTCTTATCATACATCAAGCCAATAATTATTTTCTAATAATTATTTTTGCGACAGTAAAATTTTACAACAAAAAAAAATATGAAAAAATTAGCATTAGCTTTATTATTTGTTTCTGCTGCAGTTTCGGCGCAAACTAAATAAGTATTAACTTCAGATGTAAATTGGTGGGGATACAAATTGGCAAAAACAGAATCTTCTTCACATAACGGAGATTTAAAAATAAAAGAAGGAAATATTGTTTTAAAAAATAATCTTGTCGTTGGTGGAGATTTTGTTTTGGATATGAACAGTATTAATGCAACGGATGTTTCCGGTGTGCGACAAGAAAAATTAAATGAACATTTAAAAAATGGCGACTTTTTTGAAACCGATAAATATCCAACAGCGGTTTTTAAAATTACAAGCGTAAAAAAGTCTGGAAGTAAAGATTTTCCTTACACAATTAATGGAACTTTAACCGCAAAAGGAAAAACAAATGCTGTAACGTTTCCTGCAAAAATTGGCATGAACAATGGGCTTCTTACTTTTGTTTCCGATAAATTTTCTATCGACCGTCAGAAATGGGATATTGCTTACCAAAGTTCGATGAAAGATGTGGTGATAAAAGATGATATCGATCTTCAAGTGAATTTTACCGCAAAGTAATTTTTTTGAAAAAAAATAAAATAGGCTATCATTTTTCGATAGCCTTTTTATTTTATTTTATTTGATGAAACCTTTATTCCTCAATAAAGGATTGATATCCGGATCTTTTCCTGTAAAATCTTTAAACGCTTTATTCAGGTCAACAGAATTTCCTACGGATAAAATGTATTGTCTAAAACGGTCTCCATTTTGGCGAGTCATTCCTCCATTTTTTGAAATATAATCCCAAGCTGCGGCATTTAAAACATCGCTCCACATATAGGCATAATATCCAGCAGAATAACCACCTCCCCAAATATGCGCAAAATAAGGTGTATGATATCTTGGAGGAACCGCTTCTAAGGTAAACCCATATTTATTTAAAACATTTTTTTCAAATTCTAATGTAGGTTTTAATTGATTTTCATCGGTTACAGAATGCCAGTTCATATCCAAAGTTGCTGCCGAAACTAATTCTGTTGTAGAATACCCTTGGTTAAAAGTGGCTGCTTTTTTAATTTTATCCACCAAACTTTGTGGCATTGGTTGCTTGGTCTGATAATGAAGAGCGTAATTTTTTAAAACAGCAGGTTCCAATGCAAAAAATTCATTGATTTGTGAAGGAAATTCTACAAAATCTCTTGGAGTATTGGTTCCAGAAATAGAAACATATTTTTGGTTCGCAAAAAGTCCGTGTAAAGTGTGTCCGAATTCATGAAACATCGTGGAAACATCATCATAGGAAATTAATGAAGGTTTTCCTTCCGCCGGTTTTTGATAATTGAATACATTCACAATTACCGGTTTTGTTCCATTTAAATGTGACTGTTCAACAAAATTGCTCATCCAAGCTCCACCGTTTTTATTGTCGCGAGTATAAAAATCCAAATAGTAAATCGCTAAAGATTTTCCGTCGCGGTCAAAAACTTCATAAGTCACGACATCTGGATGATAAACCGGTAAATCATTTCTTTTTTTGAAGGTAATTCCATAAAATTTTTCTGCCGCGAAGAAAACCCCTTTTTCCAAAACGGTATTCACTTCGAAGTAAGGTTTTATTTGGTTTTCGTCCAAATCGTATTTTGCTTTTCTCACTTGTTCGGAATAAAAATTCCAGTCCCAAGGTTGAACGGTAAATCCTCCTTTTTGTCTATCAATTAAATCTTGAATTTCTTCACTTTCTCTTTTTGCTGTTTCCACAGCTGGAGCAGCTAATTGCGCTAAAAGATTCATGGCTTTTTCAGGATTTTGCGCCATTTGGTCTTGTAATTTCCATTCTGCAAAAGAGTTTTTACCTAATAATTTAGCTTTTTGAAGTCTTAAACGGGCTTGCTTTTCCAAAATTGATCTTGTATCATCAGCATTACCTTTTTCTGCGCGGTTCCAAGAAGCTTTGAAAAGTTTTTCTCTTGTAGCTCTGTTTTTTAAATTTTGTAAAAGTGGTTGTTGAGTAGTATTCAGTAGAGTAAGAAGATATTTTCCTTCATGTCCAGCAGCTTTTGCATCAGCGGAAGCTGCAGCAATTTCATCGGAAGTTAAACCATCCAATTCTTTAACATCGTTAATTAAAACACCTCCGTTTTTTCGGGCATCCAATAATTTATTTGAAAACTGAGTGGATAAAGTGGCTAGTTCTGAATTTACTTTTTTTACTTCTTCTTTTTGGGCAGTAGTTAAATCGGCACCTGCAATTTCAAATTTTTGTAAATAAAATTCGGTTAATCTTTTACTTTCCGCATCCAATTTGGAAGTATCCACTGCTTTGAAACGTTGATATAATTGATCATTCAAATAAATCATATCTTCTTGAGCCGCAAATTTTGGGGCAAACTCTTCATCAAGACTTTGTAAAGTAGAATTGGTATTAGAACCGGTTAAATTTGAAAAAATTAATTTCGTTCTATTCAAAACTTCACCGGAATTTTCTAAAGCTAAAACGGTGTTATCAAATGTTGGGGTTGTGTTTTGATGGGCGATTTTCTGAATTTCAACCTGTTGAACTTTTAATCCGTAATCTAAAGCCGGTTTAAAATGTTCGTCTTTTATTTTATCGAATTCAGGAGCTTGGTATTGTAAGCTGCTTTTTTTCATCAAAGGATTGGAAGATAAAGCCGCATCAATTATGGGCATTTCCTGAGTTTGCGTTTCAGAATTGTTCATTGTTTTGCAAGAGGTTAATACTAGTGTAGAAGCTAGGAATATTGAAGCAATATTTTTCATTTAAAATTCTTTTTGAATGACTAAAGATACTTTCTTTTTTTTTAAATTTGAATTCACTGTAAAAATCATACCAATGAAAAGAATCACCATCAGCGTATTTTTCGCTTCATTTTTATTTTTGTCTTGTACCAAATCGGTAGAAATTTTACCGGGAATTATTTCGGGGAATAAGGAACCAAAAGGGGCAATAATCAATAAAGAATTTTCGGGTGATTTTGATGAAATAAAAGTGGCCACCGGAATTACTGCAGAATTGATAAAATCTGATGTTGAAAAAGTGGTTCTTTCCGCACCTTCCGATGTCATTAAGGAGGTTTTGGTGGAAAATTCAAATGGAAGACTGTATATTCATGTAAAACAGGGTTTTGATTATAAGACGGATAAAATTTCTGCAAAAATCTATACTCGAGATTTTACCACCTTAGAAGCTAATTCTGGTGGAAGAATTTCTACAAAAGAAAAATTCACACAGGAAAAAACGGATATTGATGTTTCCAGTTCGGGAAGTATAAGCGGAAATTATGAAGCCAATGATTTATCGGTTGATGCAAGCAGTGGCGGAAATTTTTCCGGAAAAATTTGGGCAGTAAATTTTCAGTCGGATTTAAATTCAGGAAGCAGTATTGATGCCAATGGAAAAGCAAAAAATGCTAATATCAGTAGCAGTTCCGGCGGAAGTTTTTCGGGAAATAATATTGTTGTTGAAAATGCAACAACAGATGCTTCCAGTGGATCCAGTATTTCCCTTTCGGTGAGTCATAAACTGAATGCTGTAGCAAGTTCCGGAGGTTCTGTAAATGTAAAAAAAGTAGGAAGTTTAACCGAAATTACAAAAGAGGAAAATAGTGGAGGAAGTATTTCTGTAAATTAAGAATTTTCAAAATTTTATTTTCAATTTTATTCAACTGATGTGTTTAAAATAAATTTAGACAGACTCTAAGAATTTTCAAAATTATCCTCAGTATCTTCATCTTGATGAGGATTTTCTATGGATAAACTGTCAAAAGCCAAAAGCTCTTCTTCGCGCTGAAGAGAATCTCTTGTGGTAAAGGTAATCTGATCTTGGTTTTGTTCTTTGGCCATTTTTCTTACGGCCGCTTTATCGATCATCATAAATCTTTTCGCCATTCTTCTGGCGGAGTATTTTCGCATTCCCGTTTCGTGAAGCACATCAATAGCCATTTCTACCGCAGTTCCTAAAGTCTCACGATAAATATTATCAATACCATGATTCAGATAATAATACGCATCCAATCTATTTTTAGCACGGATAAAAATTTTCAAATTTGGGAAATGTTCTTTTGCTAACTCCACAATAAATTTATTGTCTTCAGGATCATCCAGACAAATAATTAAAATATCGGCTTCCGCTGCGCCTGCAGTTCTTAAAACCTGAATTCTGGTAGCATCACCATAATACACTTTAAAACCATAACTTCTCAGCAAACGAACACGATCTGAATCGTGATCCAAAACCGTAGCGCTAATTTTATTGGCACGTAAAAGTCTGCCAACGGTACTTCCAAAATGCCCAAATCCTACAATAATTATTTTTTTTGATTCTATATTTTCCGGAAGTTTTAAATCATCAGGTTCTTCAATTTTTACATTGAAGTTAGGATCAATAAACCGTTCATTAACCATTAGTAAAATAGGCGTGATACACATGGTTATAGCAGTTACAGCCATCATTTGCGAAATCAGTTCTGCATCAAGAAGATAAAGTTTTGCAGAATAGTTTAATAGAATAAAAGCAAATTCGCCAACTTGTGAAAGTGCAAATGCATAAAGAAAATTTTGATCGTTACTTAATTTGAAAAATTTTCCTATACCTAATAAAACAGCAAATTTTACAATAAGCACAATAATTACGGTGGAAAAGATGAACATAGGATCCTTTTGTATGACGTAAAAATTAATGGATGCGCCAACACTTACAAAAAATACCGCTAAAAGTAAACCTTTAAAAGGATCTACCTGTGCTTCAAGTTCGTGCCGAAATTCACTGTTTGCCAACATTACGCCTGCAATAAAGGCACCTAATGCCGGACTCAATCCTACAGCAATCATCAGTTCAGAAACACCAATTACTAAAAATAGGGAAGAAGCTGTTAAAAGCTCACTCATGTTCGATTTGGAAACAAATCTTAAAAAAGGAACAAAAACAAATCTTCCTAAAAAAATTAAAACAGCTACCCCAAGTAAAATTGAAAAAGGCTGCATCCATTCCGGTAAACGCTGGATTAATAACGTAAAAACTGTTTCTTCTTCAGGCGGATTGTAATTGGCTAAAACCGGTAACAATGCTAAAATTGGAATTACCGCAATATCCTGAAATAACAAGGTAGAAAAGGAAGATTCCCCAGAAGCAGTGCGGAAAAGATTTTTTTCCTGTAATGTTTGTAAAACAATGGCCGTGGAAGACATGGCAAAACAAATAGCAACCGTTAAAGCTTGATCTGTACGCCAATTTGCCAACATAAAAATGGAAAAAAGTACAATAATGGTCAGAAGCATTTGGCTTAAACCAAGTCCGATAATGCGTTTTCTTAAAGCCCAGAATTTTTTAGGCTCCAGCTCCAAGCCAACTAAAAAAAGCAACATTACCACACCAAATTCGGTGGAATGCATGATATTGTCATTTTCTTTTCCTACCAATTTCAAAACAAAAGGACCAATGATAATTCCTCCAATAATATAACCAATTACGGAAGATAATCCCAGTCTTTTTACAAGGGGCGCCATAATAATGGCTGCACCGAGAAAAATTAAAATCGTCATGGCAATTCCTCCTTCCATTTAATCTTCTTTTAAAATTTCTTGAAATTGTTGTTTATGTTGGATTATTTCTTTTTTGCTGAGTTTATCTACATTAAAAATACAAATCTTATCCGTAATTTTTATTTGATTTTGTTGTAGAACTACCGTTAAGCCGGATATTAATTCATCCACCGTGTAACCAAATTTTCCTTCTTTAGTGTAATCTTCCTTTTTCCCGTTGATGGTAATTAAGATGGTGGCTTCTTTCCCTTCCAAAGGATTTTGCTCATTTTCTTTAAGCCATTTAAAATCGAAAACTTCATCAATCCAGAGTTTTAATAAAGGGGGAATTCCAAAAAATATTAAAGGAAAATGGAAAATAAGTCGTTCATAATTCACAATTCTTTTTCTTTCCCTGAATGCGGCAATATGAAAATCAGAATATTCTTCATACAAATCACGAAAAGTATAATGCTGATGTCTTACGTAAAAGTTGATAAGCTCCAAATTGGATTTGGAATGTTCAAGATAAGGATGTGCAAAAAGGACCAGCGTATTTTTCAATTTTTTAGGGATTTCCTCAAAATTACTGATTTGATTTTATTTTTAAAAGTTTGAAAAATAAAAAATCAGTCAATTTTCAGACTGATTTTTATTATTTTTTACAAAATTACCAACCTCCGGAAGCTCCACC
>JAEZWE010000112.1 GCA_023420435.1 Bacteroidota bacterium | reverse complement strand
GTTACCTACTTTAAAAGTCATTCCTTTTCAGATACACCAACTTTTTGAAAATTTAATCAGCAATTCTTTAAAATACAGTAAAGAATCTGTTTCCCCGGAAATCCATATTACCGTGAAAAAAATAAATTCGGAAAATGAAAGCCGGCTTCCTAATAATCTTGCAAAAGCGTTTTATCAATTTGATTTTAAAGATAACGGAATTGGTTTTGAGCAGGATTATGCCGAGAAAATTTTCCTTTTATTCAATCGTTTACACGGAAAAACGGAATATGCGGGAACCGGAATTGGATTGGCAATTTGCAAAAAAATAGTTGAAAACCATCAGGGTTATATTTTTGCAGAAGCTAAGGCTAACGAAGGAGCAAATTTCACCATTTTCCTACCCGTAATTGTATAAATTGAATTCTGCAAATTTGTGCCAAAATACTATAACAAATTTTTATTTTATTTCTCTCATTTTTGCTTTATAACATCAAGAGATATTCAATAGTAATTTTATTATTTTAAGGGTGTTATGTTAAAGTTGTAAAAAAGTCTTGGTAATTTATAAAATTTTTAAAGATGATTTTTTGAACTTTGTAGCAAATAAAGGATTTGATGAAAACGAGTTTTTATTATTTCATAGCGGCGATTTTATTTTTTATTTGGTTTGTCGGTTATATGGGGTATAATAAAACAGGCTTTTTCCATCTAACCTTCTTATCAGCGGTAGTCATTATAATTTTTGCTTTACTTAAGAAATATTTAAAAAATAACAATGAAACAACTAAATAATTATTAATAACATTATAAAAATAAACTTATGAAACGATTTACATTTTTAAAAAAACTAGAATTTTTTTTATTCAGCCTATTTTTTAGCGCGCTTACATTTGCTCAGGAAAAAGCACCAGATCTTAAAGTAGATGTTGATATGGATAAATCTGGCGATGCTATGGGTGGAGATTGGATGTCTAATCCTTTGGTATGGGTTATTGGAGCCTTAGTTTTAATTCTTATTATTGCCCTTGTTGCAAGAGGAGGAGGAAACAACAAATAAATTCTTTTCTTTGAATATTTAAAAGGAAAATGACGAAAGTGATTTTCCTTTTTTTTATGAAATTTTACTCCATTTATTTTTTCCGCGATAATTTTTTAAATAATAATTTCTCATCGAGAGATGTTGTGGATGCTCTAATTTGGGATCGATATTTAAAATTTTTTCAACCGTTTCTTTGGAAATTTTAATAATTTTTCCATCGTTTACCAAATCCAGTCTCTTAAAATCTACAACGCCACTTTGTTGTGTTCCCAAAATATCTCCAGGGCCGCGAAGTTGTAAATCCACTTCAGAAATTTTGAAACCATCGTTGGTTTCTACCATCGTTTTTATCCTTTTTCTACCTTCGTTGGAAAGTTTGTCGGAAGTCATTAAAATACAATAGCTTTGCTCCGCACCACGACCCACCCTTCCTCTGAGTTGATGAAGTTGGGATAAACCGAATCTTTCCGCACTTTCGATAACCATTACGGAAGCATTGGGAACATTTACCCCAACTTCAATAACGGTTGTTGCCACCATAATTTCTGCTTTTCCGGAAGCAAAATAATTCATTGCCGATTCTTTTTCCTGAGGTTTCATTCTTCCGTGAAACATGGTTACATTTTTATCCGAAAAAAATTTAGTGATGTGGTCATAATTTTCCATCAAATTTTTGTAATCCAAAGTCTCACTTTCCTCAATTAATGGATAAACGAAATAAATTTGTCTTCCTTTTTCAATTTCTTCTCTGGCGAATCTAAAAACGGAAAGACGGTCTTTTTCTCTTCTATGAGCCGTAATAATGGGTTTTCTTCCCAAAGGTAATTCATTAATGACCGACACTTCAAGATCACTGTAAAAACTCATCGCCAAAGTTCGGGGAATGGGTGTTGCCGTCATTACTAAAATATGAGGCGGTATTCTGTTTTTCGCCCACAATTTTGCTCTTTGTGCAACACCAAAACGATGCTGTTCATCAATAATCGCTAATCCTAAATTTTTGAACTGTACAATATCTTCCAAAACAGCATGGGTTCCAATCAAAATAGATAATTTTCCGGATAAAAGTTCTTCATGAATTTTTTTTCTTTCAGAATTTTTTGTTGAACCCGTAAGGATTTTTACAGAAATTCCCGTGTTTTTTAAAAGTTCAGAAATTCCCGAAAAATGTTGTTGTGCCAAAATTTCTGTTGGTACCATCATCACACTTTGGAAACCATTATCCATGGCTAAAAGCATTGAAAGAAGAGCGACCATTGTTTTTCCGGATCCTACATCACCTTGTAGAAGTCGGTTCATTTGGATCGGTTTTTTTAAGTCGATTCTTATTTCCTTTAACACTCTTTTTTGAGCTTTGGTGAGTTCAAAAGGCAGAAAATTTTCGTAGAAATTAGTGAAATAATCACCGACTATTCTAAAAGGATTTCCTGGAATATGGGCTTGATGATGTTGTTTTTTGAGTCCAAAACCTAACTGAAAGAAAAAAGTTTCTTCAAATTTTAATCTGCGGTCTGCCTGTTCAAAAGTGTTTAAATTCTCGGGGAAATGAATGTTCAAAAAAGCCAATTGGCGAGAAGTCAGTTTTAATGATTTAAGTAAATATTCCGGTAAATTTTCTTGAATTAATTGTGGAATTTCCCGGCAAATACTTTTTAAAATAGTTTGAAAGAATTTTTGATTTAAACCCCGTTTTGTGAGTTTTTCAGAACTTGGATAAATAGGTTTCAGACGGTTTTCTTTTTCTTTTTTTTCTTCAATTTCGATCTCTGGATGCGACATGGAGAACTGATGATTGAAAATACTGGATTTTCCAAAAATAAAAACTTCTCGGTTTTGCGGAATTTGTTCCATCATCCATTTTGAATACTGAAACCAAACCAAATCCATCGTTCCGGTTTCATCGGAAAATTTTGCAGCCATGCGTTTTGCCTTTCCAACACCGATTTCTTTCAGGTCGGAAATTTTTCCTTTTAGCTGTATTTCCAGATTTTCATCTTCCTTTAAATCTTTTATTTTGTAGATTTTTGATTTGTCGATAAAACGGATAGGGTAGAAGTTCAGGAAATCTTCCACCGTAGCAATACCCAACACATTTTTGATGAGTTTTGCTCTTTCCGGACCGATGCCTTTCAGGAATTCTATGGAGGTTTCGAGGGTCAAACTTAAATTACGAATTACGAATTACGAAAATCGTGAAAATAAAAAAGACTTCCAAAAAAATGAAAGTCTATTCTGTATCAAAATTTTAATCTTTAATTTTGGATTTGAATTTCTTTTGATAAGCTTCCCATTCTTCCCGGGATTTTATTTTGAGGTATTCATTATTGGCAAAAAATGGGATATAAGGTTCCAGTTCTTTCGCCGTTAAAGCACCTTGCAAAAGGGTAATGGGATTACTTTTCTCGTCCAAAAAAACAACAGTAGGAACTGCATTTACATTCATAAACTGAGTGAATTCATGCATTGGATTTCTTTTTTTTTCTTCTTTAAAGCCAGGATTAGAAAAGCTCTTTCCGAAAATCTCAAATTTTTCATTTCCTTCAGCATTAAATTTTACAGGATAGTAATTTGCATTTAAATATTCGGCAATTACCGGATGATTGTAGGTCTTTTTCTCCATTATTTTACAGGGACCACACCAATCGGCATAAAAATCAATCAATATTTTTTTAGGTTGCGTTTCTTGCGCTTTTAAAGCTTCTTCTAAAGTCATCCATTTTACTTGTGAAAAAGCAAAAATAGAAATGAGTAAAAAAAGAAATGCGGGAATTTTTTTCATAATTTTTAGATGCTGATTTCAAAAAAAAGTTAAGTTTTTTAACGTGCGCCCTGCATTAGTTTTTTAATAAAAGGCGAAATTAAAATCAAAATAACACCACTAATAATAGCATAAATAGCAAACTGCTGATAACCATCCGTATAAATATTCATTTTTTCAATAGCAGAAGCAGAAGCATTAGGAGAAATGCTGGCTCCGAAAAGTCCGGCAACATATTGTCCGTAAGCAGAAGCTAAAAACCACATTCCCATCATAAAACCCTGTAATCGATAAGGCGCTAATTTAGTCATCAAGGAAAGACCTATCGGTGAAAGGAACAATTCTGCAAAAGTAACCACCAAATATCCCAATGCAAAAATGTTGATAGAACCAACTCCAGCTTGATCAGCTGAAAATCTAATGGTGTAAAAAGTGTAAAACCCTAAACCTAAAAGCAAAAATCCAATTCCAAATTTTACGGCAGAATTAGGATCTAATTTTCTTTTCGCTAATTTGATGAAAAGGATTCCAACAAGTGGAGCAAATAGAATTACAAAAAGGGCGTTAATGGAATTATTTACCGCATTAGGATCTACATTTAATCCTAAAAGATTGGTGCTTAAATGTTCTGCAGCAAAAAGACTTAAAGAACCTCCAGCTTGTTCAAAAATCGCCCAGAAAACTACAGAAAAAAGGATGAAAAGCAAAGCTGCAATTAATTTTTTGTTTTCTACAACACTGTTTTTCGTCATTTCATAAAACAGATACAATAAACTGAAAGGTCCAATAATGTACATAAACCAATCTGTGTATTGCGTATTGGAAACCATTATTCTGATTAAAGGAATAGCCGCTAAAGCACCGATATAAACTGCATATTCTTTCAATTTATTGGTTTGCGTTTTTTCAAGCGGAAAATCGCCAATGGGACCAAGTTTATTTTTTGTGAAAAGAAAATTGACTAAACTAATTAACATTACCACGGCTGCAATTCCGAAAGCGAAATTCCAACGAAGATTTTCCGGTACTAAATCGGTGAATAGGGTTCCTTTCCCAATGGAAATCACAAAGCCTCCTAAAAAAGCACCAATATTTATTCCCGAATAAAAAAGTAAAAATCCGGCATCTCTTCTGGCGTCATCATTTTTGTATAATTGTCCCACCATGGAAGAAATATTAGGTTTGAAAAAACCGGTTCCCACAATGTTGAAACCAATACCCCAGAAAAATAAATCATGAGGATTGATGGCGAGCAAAACACTTCCAATAATCATTAAAAGTCCGCCCCAAAAAAGCGACCTTTTAAAACCAAGGATTTTATCGGCAAACATTCCTCCAATAAAGGTAAAAGCATAAACAAAAGCTTGGGTTGCACCATATTGTAATTGGGCTGTTTTTTCATCCATAAAAAGGTGGTACACCATGAAATAAGTGAGCATTCCGCGCATAGCGTAAAAACAGAAACGTTCCCACATTTCGGAGAAAAACAAGCCCCAAATTTGTTTTGGATAGGTGCCTTTAAAATCTTGAATTTGGTCTAAAGATTGAGCCATTTTGTAAATTTTTGATGAACGAAAATAAAAAAAACCTCCGACAATGTGGAGGTTTTTGTATTTTTTTGATGGTAATTTAATGAATACCTTTCATAAATTTATTTAAAATAGGGGATAGTATAAGTAAACAAATCCCTGAACCCAACATTAGATAAGTTATAAATGGGTATAATTCAAAATTATACTTCGTTAAAATTTCTTCCAAGGTTGCTGCCAAATAATTACCCAATGCAAAACTTGCCATCCAAACGCCCATCATAATTGAAGTAATTTTATTTGGGGATAATTTTGTAACCATTGATAATCCAATTGGAGATAGCATTAATTCGCCCATTGTAAGAAGTACATAGACGACTACCAACCACATTGGACTTACTAAACTTCCTCCTTCTGCAGATTTTGAAGCTAATGTCATAATATAAAAAGCAAAGGCTCCCACGAACATTGACAATGCAAATTTAACAGGAGTTCTAGGATTAAGTTTTTTAGAGGCGAGCTTCACCCATAAAATTGAAAATAATGGTGCAAATAAAACAATTGCAATTGGATTTATGTTTTGAAACCAAGTGGTAGGAATTTCAAAACCTCCTACAGTTCGATTGGTGTTTTCTTGTGCGAACAAATTAAATGTTCCTCCTGCTTGCTCAAAACCAGCCCAAAAAACAATATTAAAAAATGCTAAAACTAAAATTACAATTACACGAGACCATTCAGTCGAACCAGAAGTTCCTTTAAATATTGAATAAAGAAGAAATCCACCACCAAATAGCGCAATTATCCAAACGAGAATTGTATGAATTGTATCTGAAGTAGCTCTCCAAAAATACATAATTCCAATTACTAATAACACATTTGCTATTGAATAAATTAGGATATCTCTCCAATCTTTTCCATCTAAATCTGTTTTCCCTTTTTCAGCTGCACCAGGTGGAAGTCCAAGATTACCCAAAGAATGTCTTCTTATGTGAAACCAAATTACACCAATCAACATTCCAATTCCAGCAGCCAAATATCCATATGGCCATCCAACTTTTTCTCCAAGTGTTCCTGCGATAAAAGGGGAAAGAAAGGCACCAATATTAATTCCCATGTAAAAAATTGTAAATCCTCCATCTTTTTTTGGATCATCATTATCATAAAGATCACCTACAATAGTTGAAATATTTGGTTTGAAAAAACCATTTCCTAGAATCAGTACACCAAGCCCTAAATAAAAAACAAATTTCTTAGTGTCTAAATCAGAAAAAAAACTATTACTTGCACTTATTGCAAGCATAAATTGACCAATTGCCATTACAATTCCTCCAATGAAAATAGATTTTCTACGACCAAGAATTTTATCGGCAAACCATCCTCCAATAATTGGTGTAAGATAAACCAATCCAGTGAAAATTCCATAGATTGCAAGCGATTCTGCTCTATCCATCCCGAATCCACCAGTAATTAATTCTGCAGTAAGAAAAATGGTTAGTAAGGCTCTCATTCCATAATAAGAAAATCTTTCCCACATCTCTGTGAAAAATAAAGTCATTAATCCTTTAGGATGCCCTTTTGTTGGTTGTGCTGTATCCATATTTAATTGTTAAATTTTTGTTAAGACTCACAAATATAGTTTTTTTTGCTATTGCTGCAAGTTCACAAATAAAAAAATCGCAGTTCACTACTGCGATTTATCATTATTTTTCAAAATTTTAGAAATTTAGTTAACTCCTTTTTCCTTCATTACTTTATTCAATCTTTTCAAAATGGATAAACCAAGCAAAGTTGCGAGGAGCAACAATCCAAAATTCACTAAAAAGAAGTTGGCTTTATTATCGTAATCGTACCAAAAACTGGCTAAAACTCCTGAAAGTTTATTTCCGATAGAAGTAGATAGGAAAAAACCTCCCATCATTAAAGCGGTAATTCTTGGCGGCGATAATTTTGAAACCAAGGAAAGTCCCATTGGTGAAAGACAAAGTTCACCAATCGTAATCACACCATAAGCTGCAACCAGCCATAATGCGGAAACTTTTACGGCGCCATTATTTCCTGCATAAACTGCACCCACCATCACCAAACAGGAAAGGGCTGAAATAAATAAACCTAAAACAATTTTTGAAGGCGTTGTCGGTTCTTTTCCTCTTCTGCGTAACATCATAAAAAATCCTACTACAATTGGTGTTAAAATAATTACCCAACCTGGATTAATCGATTGGAATAATTCGGTATTGTAAAGATGAAAAGTGTCATTTGGATTTTGATTAAGAGCAGCTTTTTTTTCAGGGGAAATATTACGGAAATAGATGTCTTTACCCATTTCTTTCACCGGTTTTCCGGCTTCGTCTTTAACGGTTTGATATTGGTCATCATAAACAGAAACCTCTTTATCTTGAAAATCTTTTTTATCCACTAAATAAATGGCATCCAAAGGTTTTTCAGCCGCTACTGGAACCGTTCTGTC
>JAEZWE010000194.1 GCA_023420435.1 Bacteroidota bacterium | reverse complement strand
GTTCAGAAGCGTGTTTTGCAACAACTTCTTTCGCTTGCTTTTTAGTGGCTACGAAAAGAACTTTTTTACCTGCAGAAGTAATTTTTTCCAAAGCGTTACAAGCTTCATCCAATTTTACTGCTGTTTTATGTAAATCTACGATGTGAATACCGTTTTTCTCCATGAAAATGTATGGAGCTATATTTGGATTCCACTTTCTGGTCATGTGACCGAAGTGTACACCTGCCTCTAAAAGGTCTTTAACATTTGCTTTAGCCATGTCTCTTTTTTGTTTTTAGTTTACGTTCCGCTTTTTTGCAATCAACTTTTCTTTAGATGGGAGAAAAGTTTGGATGCTAAACTAAACGGGGCATTTTTTTGATTAGATAATAGAACCAAGAGCCAAGAACCAAGATTTTTGAAAGTCTCGAATCTCGTGTCTCGAATCTCGAATCTGTTGAATTAACGTTTTGAGAATTGGAATCTCTTTCTTGCTTTTTTCTGACCTGGTTTCTTTCTTTCCACCATTCTTGCATCTCTTGTAAGCAAACCGTGTGGTTTAAGAGCCAATCTGAATTCAGCATTAATTTCGCAAAGCGCTCTGGAAACGCCTAATCTGATAGCTTCTGCTTGTCCTGTATTACCTCCACCGAAAACATTCACAGTAACATCATATTGTCCTGTTGTTTCAGTTAAAAGGAAAGGTTGGTTTAATTTGTAAACCATAACATCTGTTGAGAAGTATTCTTTAGCATCTTTACCGTTTACTGTAATATTACCAGAACCTGGTTTTACGTAAACTCTTGCTACTGAAGTTTTTCTTCTTCCAATTTTATGAACTGTTGACATATTAATTATTTAATTTCGTTAACATTAATAGTTTTTGGCTGTTGAGCTTCGTGCTTATGTTCAGTTCCTTCATATAAATAAAGGTTTTTGAAAATAGCAGCACCCAATCTGTTTTTAGGAAGCATACCTTTTACAGATTTTTCCAAAACTTTCATTGGATCTTTTTTCAATAGCTCTTCAGCTGTCTGAGACTTCTGTCCACCTGGATAACCAGTATGCCAGATATAAGTCTTGTCAGCCCATTTGTTTCCTGAAAGAGTAATCTTTCCAGCATTCAAAACGATTACGTTATCTCCACAATCTACGTGCGGTGTAAAGTTCGTTTTGTGCTTTCCTCTCAAAATCTTTGCAACCTGGGAAGCTAATCTTCCTAACGGTTGTCCTTCAGCATCTACCACAACCCATTCTTTATTAGCGGTAGCTTTGTTAGCTGAAACGGTTTTGTAACTTAATGTATTCACACTTTTTCGTTTACGGTTAAACATAATTTTCCCAATAAGGGTGTGCAAAGGTATCACTTTTTTTCGAAATGGGAAAACATTCTACAAGAATTTAAAATTATTGTAATTGCCTTGTTTTTGAGAGAATTTGCTAATTTAAACTTAGAAACTAACCCTAATTCCTCAAAGATTTTGAATTTCTAAAACTTGCGAAAAGATAATAAACAACAAAAATGGTTGAAAATTTTATAATGGAAGGAACCGCAATTTCAAAATTAAAAAGTGAAAGTCCGATTCCTAAAAGAAGCGCAATTCCTATCAATGAAATACCCATTTTTTTGGGTAAAGACCATTGTGGTTGATCTACAAAATAGGCTAAACCCCAGCCTAGACCGAATGCGAAAGCATTGTACAAATCAATTTCCCAACCTTGGCTTCCTATAAATAAATAATTAAGCAGAAAGCTAACACCGGTTCCTATTAATAAGTATAGAATTGATTTTAACATGAGATAAATTTCGACAAAAATAACAAGAATTAAATCAAAAGAAAAAACAAAACCAACACATCACACTTCTCACTTCCCGCTTCCAACTTCTTTTCATATCTTTGAAAAATTCACATTATTTCTAAATTTCTTTATGGAAACTCAAAAATACGAGCCTCAAAACAAAGTAAGAATCGTAACTGCAGCGTCGCTTTTCGATGGACACGATGCGGCAATTAATATTATGCGACGCGTCATCCAAGGAACGGGTTGCGAAGTCATCCATCTTGGTCACGACAAATCTGCGGAAGAAGTGGTAAATACTGCAATTCAGGAAGATGCAAATGCCATTGCATTAACTTCATATCAGGGCGGCCACAACGAATATTTTAAATATATTTATGACCTTCTGCGGGAAAAAGGTGCTCCGCAAATCAAGATTTTTGGCGGTGGTGGTGGTGTTATTTTACCGGAAGAAATTAAAGATTTAATGGATTACGGAATCGATCGTATTTATTCTCCTGATGATGGTAGGGAACTCGGTTTGCAGGGAATGATCGATGATTTAGTTCAAAAATCGGATTTTGCGACTGGAAAAAATGTAGAAATTTCAGATTTGGATAAAATTAAATTTGAAGATTCAAAATCGATAGCACAAGTCATTTCAGCAGTGGAAAATTTCTCTGACGAAAAGGAAGATTTGGTAAAAGCCATTGAAGAAAAATCAAAAAACTCCAACATCCCGATTATTGGAATTACAGGAACAGGAGGCGCAGGAAAATCCTCTCTAACCGACGAAATTGTACGCAGATTTTTACGCTCCAATCCGGAGAAAAAAATTGCCATTATTTCTGTTGATCCTTCCAAAAAGAAAACAGGTGGTGCACTTTTGGGCGACAGAATTCGGATGAATTCCATCAACGATAAAAGAGTTTACATGCGTTCGATGGCGACTCGTGAAAACAACGTTTCGGTTTCGCCTTACATTCATTCCGCTTTAAATATTTTGAAATTAGCAAAACCCGATGTCATTATTTTAGAAACTTCGGGAATTGGACAATCCGGTTCCGAAATTACAGAAATCGCAGACGTTTCGATGTACGTCATGACGCCTGAATATGGGGCTTCAACACAATTGGAAAAAATTGACATGTTGGATTATGCCGATTTAATTGCTTTAAATAAATCTGACAAAAGAGGTGCTTTAGATGCGCTTCAAGCCGTCCGAAAACAATACCAAAGAAACCATGTTTTATTTGAAAAATCTTTGGAAGAAATGCCAGTTTTCTCAACAAAAGCAAGTCAGTTCAACGATTGGGGAACAACGGAAATTTATAATGAATTAATTAAAAAAGTTAACGAAAAATATTCTGAAATTGGTTTAAACGAATACGTTGAGCAAAACGTTTCCGAAGATTCAACCGTAATTCCGCCGAAAAGAGTCCGTTATCTTTCTGAAATTGTTGAAAACAACAAAGAGTACGACAAATCGGTTGAAGAACAAGCTTTGGTTGCAAAAAAGATGTATTTGGTTGACGGCGCAAAAGCGTTAATTGAAGACGATGAACATACCACTGATAAATTGGAAAAAGTGTTTTTGAAAACCAAAAAAGATTTGTCGGAAGAAAACCGTTTATTTTTGCAAGGTTGGAAACATTTCAAGGAAGAAATGAAAGAAGACACGTTCACGTATCTCGTTCGTGGAAAAGAAATTAAGGTAGAAACGAAATCCGAAAGTTTGTCGCACCTCAAAATTCCAAAAATTGCGCTTCCAAAATTTCAAGATTGGGGCGATTTAATCCGATGGAAAGGACAGGAAAATGTTCCCGGACAATTTCCGTACACTGCCGGAATCTACCCTTTCAAAAGAACAGGAGAAGATCCAACGAGAATGTTTGCTGGAGAAGGCGGACCGGAAAGAACCAACCGAAGATTCCATTACGTTTCTGCTGAAATGCCTGCAAAAAGGCTTTCAACGGCTTTTGATTCCGTGACTTTATACGGTCAAGATCCTGCTTTTCCGCCCGATATTTATGGAAAAATTGGCAACGCCGGAGTTTCGATTGCCACTTTAGACGATGCCAAAAAATTGTATTCTGGTTTTGATTTGATTAATGCATTGACGTCGGTCTCGATGACGATTAATGGTCCCGCTCCAATGTTGTTGGCGTTTTTCATGAATGCAGCCATCGATCAAAATGTAGAAAAATACATCGCTGAAAATGGACTTCAAAATAAAATTGAAGATGTTTTAAAACAAAAATTCGACGATAAAGGTTTGAAAAGACCCTCTTACAACGGCGAACTTCCGCCTTCCAATGATGGTTTAGGTTTACAATTATTAGGTATTACTGGTGATGAAATTATTGATGCAGAAACCTACGAAAAAATAAAAGCCGAAACTATCGCAACGGTTCGTGGAACGGTTCAAGCTGATATTTTGAAAGAAGATCAGGCGCAAAACACGTGTATTTTCTCAACGGAATTTGCGTTGAGATTAATGGGCGACGTCCAACAATATTTTATTGAAAATAAAGTAAGAAACTTCTATTCGGTTTCCATTTCCGGTTATCACATTGCAGAAGCGGGTGCGAATCCGATTTCGCAGTTGGCATTTACTTTAGCAAATGGTTTCACGTATGTCGAATATTATTTGTCGAGAGGAATGGACATCAACGATTTTGCACCGAATTTATCCTTCTTTTTCTCCAACGGAATTGATCCTGAATACGCTGTAATTGGACGTGTTGCAAGAAGAATTTGGGCAAAAGCAATGCGCGAAAAATATCACGCAAATGAACGCTCCCAAATGTTGAAATACCACATTCAAACTTCTGGACGTTCGCTTCATGCGCAAGAAATTGATTTTAATGATATTAGAACGACACTTCAAGCGTTGTATGCGATTTACGACAACTGTAACTCGCTTCACACCAATGCGTATGATGAAGCGATTACAACACCAACCGAACAATCGGTTAGAAGAGCGATGGCTATTCAGTTAATTATCAACAAAGAATTAGGTTTGGCGAAAAACGAAAATCCGTTGCAAGGTTCCTTTATTATTGAAGAATTGACGGATTTGGTGGAAGAAGCGGTGTATCAAGAATTTGACCGAATTACAGAAAGAGGGGGTGTTTTGGGAGCGATGGAAACGATGTATCAACGCTCAAAAATTCAGGAAGAATCGATGCATTATGAATGGTTGAAACATACGGGAGAATATCCGATTATCGGGGTAAATACCTTCCTTGGAAAAGACGGTTCTCCAACGGTAACTCCGGGAGAAGTCATCCGTTCCACCGAAGAAGAAAAACAAGCCCAAATTTCAAACTTGGAAAATTTCCAAAAATCGAACGAAGATAAAAGAGATGAGTGGTTGGAAAAACTGCAAGATGCTGCGGTAAATCAACAAAATTTATTTGCGGTAATGATGGATGCGGTGAAATATTGTTCGCTTGGTCAAATTACCAATGCTTTGTTTGAAGTGGGTGGAAAGTATCGAAGAAATATGTAGGTTGAAGTTCGACATCCATTTATTAAAAAAACTCCTGAAAATTTCGGGAGATTTTTTTTAGACTTTATTCAGCGTTTCCCAAATTCCTTTTATAAAATCAGGAAAACG
>JAEZWE010000173.1 GCA_023420435.1 Bacteroidota bacterium | reverse complement strand
GTTTTACAACCGTTCTTACTTCCGGCGGTAAAAATTCCGCCATGGAAGGAAAAGAAAATTTGAAAAATTTAATTGAAAAATATTCCGATCAAATTAACATTTTAATTGGAGGCGGTGTTCGTTCCGGAAACATTTCCGAGCTGAAAAATTACACTTTGGGAACGCAATTTCACTCTTCAGCAATTCCCGATTACGAAATCTTTGCTAACGACGATGAAATTAAAAAAATTAAAAAAATCTGTGATTATTCCCTAACCAAAGGCATGGTGGAACATCTTAGCAAACCGCCCATTTTAGAAATTTCACGATACGGAATTTCCTCCACCGTCATTCCCCAAACGTTTCGCATGTGTTCATTCATTCTGGTAAAAGCTTTGTCGGAAACGACAATTTCCGGAGAAATGGAGAAAATATTAGGATTCATAGCGAACATTTCTTCGTCGGTAACTTCAAAACAGTTTTCTTCTCCAAAAATATCCACAATCAGTTGATAATCACTTTCATCAACAAAACCGCCTTTGTAAATGATGCATTTATCTTTTCCTACAGGATTAAAGGTACAATCTAAATGCAAAATTCCTTTGTAAGGCTCTGTGTCATTTTTCTTTAAATCGAGGTCGATAATTCTTTTTTTAGGAAAATATTCTTTTAGAATTTCAATGGCATATTCATTGGTTCTTGCCGTTTTAAAACTTCTGTAATCCTCACTGTAACAAGTTCCGATAAACAGAAAATCGTTCCACACAATAACATCTCCACCTTCAATATGAGCCGTATCCGGTAAATTGATAATTTTCCGCCATCCAACTCTTGCAAAAATTTTACGGTAAGCATCCTGCTCATCATACCGATCCTGAATGATATTGGAAATAATCATTTTATCATCGATAACAAAAGCTACATCGCGAGCAAAAACCTGATTGTAATCCTGAATAATGTGTGGACGATAAACTTCAACATCATATTTTTTTAAAACCGCTTCAAATGCATCCATTTCAGCAATAATATCGGCTTCTTTTGGATAAATATTATTTTTGATGGAATGGTAGGATTTCGCATCATAACTTTCTGCTAAAGTAGGATCTGCACCCATGGAATGAGGTTGTCCTAATACAACCGATTTTAGTTTTCCTGTTTCGTTTCTGATGTTCAGTTTCATAAAATTGTGTGATTCACAAAGATAAAAAAAGGCTTGTAAAGAGAAAATATTTAATGCATATTATTTAACATAAAAAATCCCTCAAAAATTTTTGAGGGATTTTTAAAATATTTAGAAAATATATTATCTGTTTTCCATAGAGACATAATCTCTTTTTGCGGCACCTTGGTAAACCTGTCTTGGTCTTCCAATTGGATCTCCTTTCAGACGCATTTCTTTCCATTGAGAAATCCATCCCGGAAGTCTTCCTAAAGCAAACATTACGGTAAACATTTCTGTAGGGATTCCTAATGCTCTGTAAATAATTCCTGAATAGAAATCTACATTTGGATACAATTTTCTTTCTACGAAATAATCGTCCTCCAAAGCTACTCTTTCCAATTGCATCGCAATATCCAAAGCTGGATCATCAATTCCTAATGCATCTAAAATATCGTCTGCCGCTTTTTTAATAATTTTCGCTCTTGGATCGAAGTTTTTGTAAACTCTATGACCGAATCCCATCAAACGGAAATTGTCGTCTTTATTTTTTGCCTTTTCGACATACTTAGCAACGTCTCCACCATCTTTTTCGATCATTTCCAGCATTTCGATAACCGCTTGGTTTGCACCTCCGTGAAGCGGACCCCAAAGCGCAGAGACACCTGCAGAAATGGAAGCGAAAAGTCCAGTATGAGCAGATCCAACCATTCTTACGGTTGATGTAGAGCAGTTTTGTTCGTGATCTGCATGAAGAATTAATAATTTGTCTAAAGCATCTACAACCACAGGATTCATTTCAAATTCCTGATTTGGCATTCTGAAAGCCATTTTGTAGAAATTTTCTACATAATTCAAGCTATTATCTCCATGGTTTAATGGTAAACCTTGTGTTTTTCTGTAGGTCCATGCGCAAAGATGAGAGAATTTTGCAATTAATAATTCCGCTGCGTGATCCAAATCTTCTTTAGAATTAACATCTACAGATTTCGGATTAAAAGCTGTAAGTGCAGAAGTTAAAGAAGAAAGTACCCCCATAGGATGAGCGGAGCGAGGAAAAACATCAATGATTTTCTTCATTTCTTCTGCTACGAAATTATATTTTTTTATATTGTTTTCGAAATTTGAGAACTGATCTTTATTGGGTAATTCACCATGAAGCAATAAATACATTACTTCTGTAAAATTAGATTTTTCAGCAATTTGCTCAATAGGATAACCTCTGTAAAACAATTCACCTAAATCTCCGTCTAGATAAGTAATGTCACTAAGGGTTGCTCCTGTATTTTTGTAACCTAAATCTAAGGTGATAAGACCGGTTTGGTCTCGCAATTTTGAAATGTCTATACCTCTGTCACCAATGGTGCTGTCCACGATAGGATATTCGAAAGATTTCCCGTCATAGTTCAATACAACTTTATTATCTGCCATTTTGTTTGAAAAATTTTTGTTAAAATTACGGAAAAACTGTGTAATAATAAAATCTGAGAGAAGCTTCTAACATTAATTTTATCTATATCAGGAATTAAATTTTTGAAATTAAATTCTCCGCGCAGGAGATTTTTGATTATTGATTTGAAAAACAACAGATTAAATAAAAAAATCACCAAAAAAATATTTTGATGATTTTTCAATTCTATTTTTTCAAATTTTATCTTTTGATTTTAAAAGCATCCAATCCTGGAAAAATAGCATTTTCTCCTAAAGCTTCTTCGATTCTTAAAAGCTGATTGTATTTTGCCATTCTATCAGAACGAGAAGCAGAACCTGTTTTTATTTGACCACAATTTGTTGCTACAGCAAGATCGGCAATGGTAGCATCTTCCGTTTCACCGGATCTGTGAGACATTACTGCAGTATATTTATTGAATTGCGCCATTTGAACGGCATTCAAAGTTTCGGTAAGTGAACCAATTTGGTTTACTTTCACCAAAATTGAATTGGCAATACTTTCTTTAATTCCTTTTGAAAGTCTTTCAACATTAGTTACAAATAAATCATCACCAACAAGTTGCACTCTGTCTCCAATTTTTTCAGTAAGCATTTTCCAACCTTCCCAATCATTTTCCTGCATACCATCTTCGATAGAAATAATTGGATATTTGTTTGCTAGTTCAGTAAGATAAGAAGCTTGTTCACTGCTACTGAATTGTGCAGAATCTTGCGTTTGGAATTTTCTGTAATCATAAACTCCATCTTTATAAAATTCAGAAGCGGCACAATCTAAAGCTAACATAATGTCATCTCCAGGTTTATAACCTGCCTTTTCTATAGCTTGTAGTAAAGTATCTAGAGCATCTTCAGTTCCTTTAAAAGTCGGCGCAAAACCACCTTCATCACCAACTGCAGTAGATAAACCTCTGTCGTGAAGAATTTTTTTCAAATTGTGGAAAATTTCCGTTCCTTTTCTTAGAGCGTGAGAAAAAGAATCTGCTTTTACCGGCATTACCATAAATTCCTGAAAAGCAATTGGCGCATCAGAATGTGAACCTCCGTTAATTACATTCATCATTGGAACTGGAAGTGTGTTTGCATTAACCCCTCCAATATATTTGTAAAGTGGCATTCTCATTTCAGCTGCTGCTGCTTTTGCCGCGGCAAGAGAAACTCCTAAAATAGCATTTGCCCCAATATTTCCTTTATTATTTGTCCCATCAACTTCAATCATAATTTGATCGATTAAATTCTGATCAAAAACAGGAAGTCCTATTAATTCAGGAGCCAGCACTTCTCTCACATTTTCCACCGCTTTCATAACACCTTTTCCCATAAATTCAGAACCGCCGTCACGAAGCTCAACTGCTTCATGTTCACCCGTTGATGCTCCAGAAGGAACCGCAGCTCTTCCCATGGCTCCATTTTCAGTAAAAACGTCAACTTCTACCGTTGGATTTCCTCTTGAATCTAAAATTTGTCTTGCTTCGATGTAAGAAATGTAGCTCATAATTTTTTTTGATTTTTTTTGATTTATTTTGAAAGAGTTCAATATTCATTCGTTTCCAATGTTCACAAATTTACTGAATATTTTCAGAAAAACCGGATTATAATTTCCTAACAAAATTCACTTTTTTTGAAAGTTTACCTTTCCAATATTTTAAAAATCTTAAATTTGAATGAACCTAAAATTTATAAAAATGAAAAAAACAATAGTTGTATTTACTTTGCTATCCCTTTTTTTATATAGCTGTAATAAGCAAGAAAGTGGTAATAAAAGCATTATCAAAGACGAAAATATTACAATAACCAATAAAAATGGTGAAATTGACAGCACTGTTTCTACAAAAACGGAAATGAAAGATGGGGAAAGTAATTTTAGAAAGGAAAGTTTCCGTTATGTGGCTGAAGATGGCAGCAGTGCAAAAGTAACTTTTGTTGACACCAATAATGAAAATTATATTACGATTTTCAGCAATGGGAAAACCATTAAAGCCGATTTTAAAGAAAATAAGGGTTCTTCAAAAATTTATAAAAATCAGGATGTTGAAATAAAAACAGATGGAGATGATTTAACTATTACACAAGGAAATAATTTAATTGAACTGAGGAAAGCAAAAGGGGAATAAATAAAAAGCCATTCGTTTTGAATGGCTTTTAAAATTTTTAGAAAGCATATCCTAAAGACAAACCAAATCTTAAACCGGCCCAAGGTCCGTCCAATTTTGCCGTAGCGCCATTAGCATTTGCAGTCGTTTTAATTTTCACTAAAGGAACATCCAAGTTATCCAATTCATTTTGTAAATCCTGCTGCATTTGTGGCGTGAGAATGATATTACTTTTAGCCGCTAAATCTCCATTCAAAAATCCGTAATGACCACCAGCAATTGAAAAATCGATGATCCAGTTTTTCTTTTCTCCCAACATCCATTGGTTACCAATTAAAATTCCGAAACTGTTTCCGGACATGTTTCCAGAAATTACAACCGGAATTTCTAAACCACCCGATTCAAAATCATAATTATAATTTTCAAAATCTACTTTCGAATAACGGTAATAGGGAGCTAAATAAAATCCTCTTCCAAAACCTTTTTTTCCTAAATAGAATCTTGGTTCAAAAGTGAAAGCGTTATACGACATTTCAATATTTTTAACATCACCAAGATCATCTTCATCTAAAAAAGTTTCAACATAAGGAATCTTTCCTGTGGGCATTACTGCATAAGTTGCGCTTAATGAAAATCGTTTGCTAATCACTCTCTCATAACTGAGATTAATATTTTTAAAAGCATAAGCCGTAATATTGGTTTTGATCATGTTTTTATGGCCAAAACCTACATAAGCACTGTCTGAAACTTGTGAAAACGCTGCGCTAAAAGAAAAAAGCGTACAAAAAAGTAATAATTTGATTTTCATAGGATAAAATTTTAAAAAGTTTATTTTTTGCAAAAATGTTTTCAACAAAAGTAATCATTAAACTGAATAATTTGCATACCCCTTTTGGGTGATTTTATAAAAAAAACCGTTCAGAATTTCTGAACGGTTTTTTATAATATTTAAAGAAAATTATTCTTCAGTTTTCTCAGCTGCATCAGCAGTTGGTGCTTCCGGAGCTTCTGCTTTTGGCTCATCAGCTTTAGCGTCTTCTTTTACCGGAGTTGCCAATTCAGCAACAGCTTCAGCTTTTTTAGCCGTAGTTCTTCTACTTCTTCTAGTAGCTTTTTTCTCTTCAGCGTTTGGACTGTAAAGTTCGTTGAAGTCTACAAGTTCAATCATTGCAGTATCAGCAGCATCACCTGGTCTAAAACCTGTTTTGATAATTCTTGTATAACCACCGTTTCTTTCAGCAATTTTTGGAGCTACTGTTCTGAACAATTCTGTAACCGCTTCTTTACTCTGTAGGTAAGAGAAAACCGTTCTTCTGTTATGTGTAGTATCTTCTTTCGCTTTTGTTAATAAAGGTTCAACAAATACTCTCAAAGCTTTTGCTTTTGCTACAGTAGTGTTGATTCTTTTATGCTCAATAAGAGAACAAGCCATATTAGAAAGCATTGCCTTTCTGTGAGGCGCTGTTCTTCCTAAGTGATTGAATTTTTTACCGTGTCTCATTGTTTTTTATTTATCAGCGTCTAGTTTATATTTAGCAACGTCGAAACCGAAGTTAAGACCTTTTGCATGCACTAATTCTTCTAATTCTGTTAAGGATTTTTTACCGAAATTTCTGAATTTCATCAAATCAGACTTACTATAAGAAACCAGTTCTCCAAGGGTTTCAACTTCAGCAGCTTTAAGGCAGTTCAAAGCTCTTACGGAAAGATCCATATCGGCAAGCTTAGATTTCAAAAGTTGTCTTGTATGTAAAGTTTCTTCGTCGTATTGGATGGAGGCTTTTACTGCTTCAGTTTCTAGTGTAATTCTTTCGTCTGAGAAAAGCATGAAATGATAAATCAAAATCTTTGAAGCTTCTGTAAGAGCAGCCTGTGGAGAAATAGATCCATCAGTTTCGATATCCAAAACTAATTTTTCGTAGTCTGTCTTTTGCTCAACACGATAGTTTTCAACTGCATACTTCACTTTTTTGATTGGGGTAAAGATGGAATCGATAGCAATAGTTCCCAGAGGAGCATTGTTCGATTTATTTTGTTCGCTAGGAACGTATCCTCTACCTTTCTCAATATTGAAAGTAATTTCGAAAGTGACCTCTTTGTTCAAGTTGCAGATTACCAATTCTGGGTTTAAAACTTCGAAACCTTTGATTGATTTTCCTAAATCTTCCGCAGTAACAACTGTTTGTCCAGAAATTTTTGCAGAAACTTGTTCTCCAGATGCATTTTCAGTAGTGGCTTTAAGACGAAGTTGTTTAAGATTCAATACGATTTCTGTAACATCTTCGATTACGCCAGGAATTGTTGAAAATTCGTGCTCTACGCCTTCTATTTTGATAGATGAAATAGCATATCCTTCCAGTGAGGAAAGCAACACTCTTCTCAAAGCATTACCGATAGTAAGACCAAATCCTGGTTCAAGAGGACGGAATTCGAACGATCCTTTGAATTCGTCTGAATTTAAAAGAATTACTTTATCGGGTTTTATGAATTGTAAAATTGCCATATTGTTGGGTTGAGCAAAAATTTGATTAAAATTATTTAGAGTAAAGTTCGACGATTAAGTTCTCCTTAATGTCTTCAGGAATCTGAATTCTTTCCGGAGCGTTAATGAAAGTACCTTCTTTCTTCTCGTCGTTGAACTGTAACCACTCATAGTTTGATTTTGAAGCTAAAGAATCTGCTACTACTTCAAGAGATTTAGATTTTTCTCTTACGGTAATAACATCACCTGCTTTTAGCAAATATGAAGGGATGTTTACAATTTCTCCGTTCACCGTAATGTGTCTGTGAGAAACCAATTGTCTTGCACCTGCTCTTGTTTTAGAGAAACCAAGTCTGTAAACTACGTTATCCAATCTTGATTCGCAAAGTTGCAATAATACTTCACCAGTTACGCCTTTAGCTCTTGTTGCTTTATCATAAAGATTGGCAAACTGTCTTTCAAGGATACCGTAAGTATATTTTGCTTTTTGCTTTTCTGCTAACTGAACAGCATATTCAGATTTTTTAGCACCTCTTCTTTTGTTTGGACCGTGTTGTCCTGGTGGTTGGTTTTTTCTTCTTTCGAAGTTTTTGTCGTCTCCGAAAATTGCAGCACCAAACTTTCTTGCAATTTTAGTTTTTGGACCAATATATCTTGCCATAATGTTTAAGATTTGAGATTCGAGATTTGAGATTTGAGATTTGATTTTCTTTAGAATTTCAAATTTCAAATTTTCAAATTTTCAAATTCTAATTGTTATACTCTTCTTCTTTTTGGTGGTCTACATCCGTTGTGTGGCATAGGTGTCACGTCAACGATTTCACTTACTTCAATTCCTGAGTTGTGAATGGTTCTGATCGCAGATTCTCTACCTTGTCCAGGACCTTTTACAAACACCTTTACTCTTCTAAGCCCAGCTTCGTGAGCAACAGCAGAGCAATTTTCTGCAGCCATTTGTGCTGCGAAAGGAGTATTCTTTTTAGAACCTCTGAATCCCATTTTTCCGGCAGATGCCCAAGAGATTACTTCTCCGTTTTTATTTGTCAAAGAAATGATGATATTGTTGAATGATGCCTGAATGTGTGCTTCGCCGATCGCTTCAACTTTTACTTTTCTTTTTTTAACAACTTTAGTCTGTTTTGCCA
>JAEZWE010000124.1 GCA_023420435.1 Bacteroidota bacterium | reverse complement strand
ACCGAACTCTTGCCGATGTTATCAAAAATATGCCGGGAATGGAAGTGAATAAAGACGGCTCTATATTGTATCAGGGACAACCGCTTGCAAAATTTTACGTTAACGGAAAAGATTTAATGGAAGGAAGTTATGGCGTGATCACAAAATCCTTACCTAAAGATGCCGTACAAAAATTGGAAGTGATGGAAAACCATCAACCTGTGAAAATTCTTCAGGATAAAATTGCTTCGGATCAAGCAGCAATAAACATCAAATTAAAAAATAAAGTCACGATGACAGGTCGGGGAGAAATAGGTTTAGGAATTGCAGATCCCGCACTTTGGAATGTAAAATTAACGCCGATGTTTTTTGGACAAAAAAACCAATGGGTAGTAAATTATAAAGCGAACAACACAGGAGAAGCTGTTGAAAACGAAGGAAATATGTTTGCTATGGGAAGTCGTTGGGAAGGATTTAGAAGAAGTACCTCCCAAAACGAATGGCTGAATGTTGAAAACGCATCAACACCAGAAGTTCCCGAAAAAAGATATTTGCTGAACAACGTCCATTTTCTGTCTGCAAACTTATTAACCAATCCTTTTAAAAATAAAGAATGGGAACTTAAAGCCAATGCAAGTTATACCAATAATGTCGTTGAAAGAGAATCGTACAGTGAAACCAATCAGTTTGATAATGAAGCTTATGTAAAATCTAATATTTCAAACCGGTTTTTCAGCAACAAAGCAAAAGGAGAGTTGGTGTTTTCTAAAAATGCCAAGCAAGGTTTTTTTAAGAATACCACCACTTTTACACAGTTTTGGAATACAGACCGTGCCAATTCATTAAGAACAGCACTTCAAAATGGAAATTTAACTGCTTTAAAATCGAACCAATCAGTAGAATTGCCAACTTCATCTTTTCAAAACTCTTTGAGTACGATTATTCCGTGGAAAGAAAAAATGGTAAACCTGCAATCTTTCATAAGCTATCAAAATGATCAACAAACGTTGGATTTTAATATTTTGGATGCGCAAATTCCAGGAGCGGTGAATCAAACATTTTTGAATAACACCCAACTTACGCAAACGTTCAAAATGAACACTTTTGAAGCCAATCATTCCGCGAATCTTAGTTTCACAAAAAAATTATGGACATTAACCCCAGAAGTAGGTTTTAATTTTACCAGAAATCATTTGGAAAGTGATTTGGTAGGAAATAATACCGTTTTTGGTGCCAATTTTCAAAACGATTTGGTTTTCAGTAATGCGGTTCCTTACGCAAGTTTGAGAGTAAATTTCAAAAATGAATCCTGGCAAATTTTCGCCAATTTTCCGGCAAATTTCAATAATATTAATGCGGAAGATCCATCTAGAAATGTTTCAAAATCGCTTAGTAAAATTACTTTTGAGCCTAATGCTTTTGCTCAATATTCATTTGCTTCTTTTTGGAAAGCCAATGTTAGCGGAAGTTTAAATTACAATTTTGGAGAAACAGAATCGGTTTATGCAGGGTTAATGATGAAATCTCCAAGAAATATTGGTGCCATGGATGCAAAAAATCCTATTCCTGAATATTTTTCAAAAAGTGTTGGATCAAGAATTGAATTTAGAAATCCACTAAATAACCTGTTTTTCAACATCAATTATCGATTAAGCAGTACCGAAAGAAACTTGATGGCAACACCTTTGGTGGATCCTCTTTACAGTATTACCGCTTACATTGAAAAAGAAAATACATCAACAAGCAATAGTTTTGGTGCAGAAATAGGAAAATATTTCCCAAGTTTTAAAACCAATGCCGCTTTAACGTATAATAACACCTTTTCCACTTCAGAAGTTTCACAAAATAATATCGATTTCGAAAGCAAAAACAACGCACAAAGTGTAGGGTTTAAGTTCAACAACTCTTTTCTAAGCTGGATTAATGCAGATTTTAATTTCAATTATTCATGGAACAAACAGAATGCTTTTGATAATGAAGATGTTAAATATAACAAGTACAACCATAATTTAGCCGTTTATATTTATCCTGTAGAAAACCACACCATTGGCTTCATGTGGGATCAAATCAATAGCAATAACGAAAATTTTAATTACAAAAATCCTTTTTTCGATTTGTCTTACCAATTTGCATGGGCTGCAAAAAAAGTGGATTTCGAAGTTAAATTGATGAATATTGCCAACAGAAAAGTTTTTGAAACCTACAATATTTCTTCTTACAGCGAATCTTTTACAAGAATGCAGCTAAGACCAAGACAACTTTTGTTCACCGTTAAATTTAATTTCAAATAAAAAATTTAAAAAAGATAAAAATGAAAAAATTGATCCTTTTTTGCTTATTGGTTTCGTCGTTTTGTTTCGCGCAAAGCAACCGATTTATCTACGAATACAAATACATTCCAAACATCAATCAAAAAGATACCATTAGAAAAGAAATGATGGTTTTGGATATTGAAAAAGAAGGATCAAAATACTACAGTTATGACCGTTTTGTTCAGGATTCTATCATGAAAATAGATTTGGAAAAACAACTTTCGATGGGCTCAAACAATATCAAAATGAACCGCAGCGAAAGAATGGGCAGAGTTGGTTATAAAGTAAACAAAACGTATCCCGATTTCAAAACTACATTGAGCACAACCATTGGTCAAGACCAATATAAAGTTTTGGAGGATGAAAAATTGAATTGGAAAATTTTACCTGAAACAAAGAAAATTGGAGAATACGAAACCCAAAAAGCAACCGCAAGTTTTGGCGGAAGAGAATGGATTGCTTGGTTTTCTAAAGATATTCCTTTTCAGGATGGACCTTACAAATTTCATGGACTTCCGGGTCTTATTGTTAAAGCGGAAGATAGTACAGGAAGCCATGTAATGACCTTAGTTGCTAACAAAAAATTGGAAAACACTTTTGATACAGAAATAAAATCAGGAAGCTTCAATAGTGGAATTTTTGACCGAAAAGAAATTGAAGTGGACGAACCAAAATTCAAAAAAATATGGCAGGATTATCTGAAAGATCCATCCAAAAGTATGCGCCAAATGATGATGGGAAATTCCCCAACCAATACGGTAATTATAAAAATGAAAACTCCGGAAGGAAGAGAACTTTCGGATCCCAACGAAATTTACCGAAATATGGAAAAAAGAGTTAAAGAAAACGAAGCAAAAAACAACAATAAAATAGAACCTACCTTGTATGACCAATAGTATAAATCCCGAAAATTTCCGGGATTTTTTTAGGAGGTTTAAATTTTTTTTCTGTAATTTTTGTAACAAAATTGGAGAAGCCACTACTAATAATCAAAATTCAAAAAAATGAAAAAACTTTTTTCACTGTTGATAATGCTGGTTTTTTTTGGTGCCCATGCACAAGAAACCGCAAATCGATTTTTCTATGAACTTTCTTACAAGCCGGGAAAAGATTTGGACACCATTAAAAAAGCAATGACCATTTTAGATATCACGGATAAAAAATCTTTTTACAGAGATTATCTGATGGTTTCGCAAGATTCTATTTTAAAATTGGAAGTGGAAAATATGATGAAAGCAGGAACTTTTAAGGATTTAACAAAAACCTTAAAACAACCTAGTTTTAGCTATAAAGTAACCAAAACTTATCCAGCAATGGATTTGAAATATTCGGAAAACATCCTTCAAGATAAGATGTCCTACGAAGAAAAAATAAAATTAGACTGGAAAATTTCTGGAGAAAAACAAAAAATTGGAGAATACAACGCTCAAAAAGCAACCACTACTTTTGGAGGAAGAAATTGGACCGCTTGGTTTTCAACAGACATACCTTTTCAAGATGGACCATATAAATTTTACGGTTTACCGGGCTTAATTGTAAAACTGGAAGACGATAAAAAGAACTATTCTTGGGAATTAAAAGGAAATAAAAAAGTGTCCAATTTTGAGGAAGAATCCTATTCAGAAAAAATGATGAAGCAATTTGGAC
>JAEZWE010000094.1 GCA_023420435.1 Bacteroidota bacterium | reverse complement strand
CACGAAATCCGAATCACTGCCATAGATATTTTATGTTGTAAAAAAAAGTCGAAGTAATTCAAAATTCTTATTTTTGGAATTCTAAAAAATTGTAATGAAATTCCGAAACTGGCTTTTTTTATTTTTCTTTTCTTTCGTTGGACTTTTCCAATCACAAATTAAAAATCCCGTAAAATTCAAATATTCTGTAAATCCCGTTACAGAGAACACTTACGAAGCCGTTCTTTCTGCCACGATGGAAAAAGGTTGGCATATTTATTCTAAAGATCTTCCTGAAGATTCCGGAATTCCTACAGAAATGAAGGTTTCCGGAGACAATGTGATCCTTGTTGGAAAAGTACTTGAAGTAGGAAAAAAACACGAAGAATTTTCAGAAGCTTTTGGTGCACAAATCGTTTATTTTTCGAATTCGGTACAGTTTAAGCAAAAATTCAAACTAAAAGACCCTACAAAACCGGCAAATGCCATTACAGAAATCACATATCAAACTTGTGATGACCGAGTTTGTTTGGCACCAAATACTTTGGAATTTGAACAAATTGTGACGCCAAAAGAAGCTAAAACTCCAGATGAAAAAGCAATTGATGCAGAAGAACAATTAAAAGCAGCAAAAACTTCTATCGATTCTGCAAAAGTTTCAACAAGTGTTGATTCGGCAAAAACTGAAATTGCTACGTCAACAACAGTTTCAAGTTTAGATCCCAAAAATTTAAAAATTTCAAGCATAGATTTTCAAAATCCTTTAACTGACTGCGGAATTGAACAAGAAAGACACAGTGAGAATTATTGGACATATCTTATTCTCGGATTTTTAGGCGGAATGATTGCTTTGCTTACACCATGCGTGTTTCCAATGATTCCGTTAACAGTTTCTTTTTTTACAAAAGGATCAAAAAATAAAGCAAAAGGAAAGCGAGACGCTTTTATTTACGGGTTTTTCATCCTCATTATTTTCGTTTTGCTTTCGGTTCCATTTCATTTAATTGATGGAATTGCAGGAAATATCTTCAACCAAATATCAACGTCAGTTTGGCTGAACATTGCCTTTTTCCTCATATTTTTATTTTTTGCAGGAAGTTTCTTCGGATATTACGACATTACCCTTCCAAGTTCCATTGCCAACAAATCTTCAAAAGCGGAAGAAGCTGGCGGAATTATCGGAATTTTCTTCATGGCTCTAACTTTAGTTATAGTTTCTTTTTCTTGTACTGGTCCAATTTTAGGAAGTTTATTGGGAAGCGCTGTAACAGGTTCTTCCAATGTTCCGATGTTGCTCACTTTTGCTTTGGCTGGTTTTGGATTAGCTTGGGCAATTGTTTTTGGACTTCTGGCTTTGTTTCCTCAAGCTTTGCAAAGTTTACCAAAATCGGGAGGTTGGATGAATACTGTAAAAGTAGTTTTAGGTTTCATTGAACTTGGATTAGCGTTGAAATTTCTTTCAAAAGCAGATTTGGTAACCAAAACGTTCTTGCTAAAACGCGAGCTTTTCATTGTTTTATGGATTTTGATTACGATAGGTTTGGTGCTTTATTTATTCGGAATCATCCGTTTTCCGCACGATGATAAAAAACCAAAAATTTCAACTACAAGAAAGGTTTTCGGATTTTTAGGAATTGGATTTATCATTTATTTAATTCAAGGTTTATTTCCTTCGGAAAGACCTAAACTTCAATTGCTTTCAGGAATTCTGCCTCCAATAAATGTAAGTTATTTTCATGATGAAAAAGATGGAATTTTAGGAATGCATCCGGAACACGATTTTTTCAAAGCTATTGAATTGGCAAAAAAAGAAGACAAGCCCATTTTACTTGATTTTACTGGTTATGGTTGTGAAAACTGCAGAAAAATGGAAGAATTTGTTTGGAGCGAACCTGATATTTTACCAATCCTTCAAAATGATGTTGTTCTTGCGTCTTTATATGTTGATGATAAAGAACAACTTCCTGAAAACCAGAAGACCAAGATAGATTTGGGAGATGGACAAATGAAAAAAATAAAAACCATTGGTGATCGTTGGAGTATGTTTCAGCAGGTGAATTTTAATAATAATTCGCAGCCGCATTATGTTTTGGTGACACCTGATGGAAAAGTGATTAACACACCTGTTTCAGGTTATATGCCGAAAGAAGATTTCAAGAAATTCTTGGAATGTGGAGTAGATTTTTATAAAAACAAAAAATAATCAATTCTCAATACAATTAAAAACCTCCTTTTTTTTGGGAGGTTTTTTTTAAATAAAAATAATTTAATAAATATTAACATTAGGCATTGTTATTGATTACGATTTTTAAAATCCTATATCAACTTTCTATTGAAATTTGATTTTTATTTAAAATGTCTAAAATCAAAAATTATGGCTGCAATATTTCCTTCAGAGAAAAACTCTGGAAAACCCTCTCAAAAAAAGAAAAATATCCGAATCGACATGACACCCATGGTGGATTTAGGATTTTTATTAATTACTTTTTTCATGTTTGCCGCAAGTTTTTCAAAACCCAATGTGATGGATTTGGGGCTTCCTGCAAAAGGTACAAAACCACCAATTAACACGATTGATATCCGAAACCAAGTGACCTTTATCTTAGGAAAAGAAAACCGTATTTTTTATTATCAGAAAGAACTTCAAGACTTAACGATTCAGGATTATAAAGAAATTAGTTTAGAAGGATTAGAAGTTGCGAAAATCATCAAAAATTTAAAAGCAAAAGCTCCAAAACCTGATATTTTCACGGTAATTATAAAACCAACCGACGATTCCAATTACAAAAATTTTGTGGATATGATGGATGAAATGGCTATTGCCAAACAAGAAACTTATGGTGTTACAGATCTTAAGCCAAAAGAAGAAAAACTGTATCAACAAATTTTGAAATAAAAATCCGAACATTTCCGGATTTTTTTATTTTTGGGGAAATAAAAAACCATGAGAAAAATTTTATTCCCGCTTTTAATCTTATCACTTTATTCCTGCAAAAAAAATGTAAATAATCCTGAAAAAGAACTGGCGGACACTTTAGCAAAAATAGATTCTATAAACGCTGCAAGGATAAAACACAACGACAGCATTAAAATTCTGAATAACAAAAATCGATTTGCAGATTTAAGAGGAGATCACAAGTTAACTTTTAATGGAGATGGCGCGAAAATGAACGGAATAATTTCCATGAAAAAAGTTGGACAAGATGAATACGAGGTAACAAGC
>JAEZWE010000073.1 GCA_023420435.1 Bacteroidota bacterium | reverse complement strand
TCTGTTTTTGTTTGTGCAGAAATGAAAGCTCCTAAAAAGAGAAATAAGACGAAGAATTGTTTATGTAAATTATTCATTAGTAATAAGTTAAATTAATTTTTGTTGAATTAAATAAGCATTCAATTTCAAAGAAATTAAACACTATTCATGCTGTTAAAAAATAATTAACCTATTTTCGGCGGCTGCCAAATTTTAGAATAGACATCTGAGAAATCAGGCGTTACATAAGTGAATTTTTCCTTTTTTACAGGAATTTTCCCCATATTTTCGCTGATTTCTTTTAGATTTGTGTAAGAAAAAACGGCAAAGGTGTGACATGTTAAGCAAGAATAGCAATCGTCTCCACAGCCGTCATTTTTATCTTTTTGATGATGATTTTGCGTTGATTTGTCTTTACAACAATCATCTTTCATGGAAGATATATCGCAAGCCATTTCAGCATTTTGTGCAGAAATAATTTGTTTTGGAAGAATAAATATTCCCAAACAAAAAAGCATTAAAATGACTTGTAATTTTTTCACGACGCAAATTTACAAAATTTTATTTCAATGGAGCACCAACTGCAATGTCACATCGATGTCCAGGTTCTCCATGCGCAGGATTTAAAGCTAAAGCTTTTCCATTAGCATCTGGATAAGTTGTTGGTGCAGAAACTGTTGCAGGTAAAGATTTTGAAACGGCTGTATTTGTAGTTGTTGGCGTGGTTGTAGTTGTTGTTTTAGAAACCGAACTATTTAATGGAGCTCCAACTGCAATATCACATCGATGTCCCGATTCTCCATGTGGAGGATTCATTCCTGGTGCAGTTTTTTGTTTTGTAGCCGGAGCTACAGAGGTTTTCATTTCTGCAGGATTTATAGAAATTTGCTGATTTTGTTGTGGTGTAGCTTGTGTTTTTCCGGTTGCTGGTGAGTTTAAAGGCGCACCAACAGCAATATCACAACGATGTCCCGGTTTTCCATGAGGAGGATTGGTTCCTGGTGTTGTGGCGACATTTCCTTGTGGAGAAACCGTTTGTATATTGGAAACTGTACTGTTTGCATTTTGATTTACAGGCATCAACATTCTTGAAGCATTGTTTTTAGCTTGAACAGAACCTGCAGAAGTTGTTCCAACTCCATCTATATAAGTGGCTTTTTCGTCTTTTTTGCAAGAAACTGCGATCATTAAAACAGCAAAAAAGAAAATATTTAATTTTTTCATTATTTTTTATTGGAAAACAAAAATAGCAAATTCAAATGAATGAAATTACTTTTGGTAAATTTTCAAAAATTTCAGAATTCATTTTTAGCAATCAGCCTGAAATATTCAATTTGAAATTAAATGTTTCAAAAGCTTCATCTTCATTCCGTATTTTCGGAATTACAAGGCTAAATTTCTAGGTTTAGTTAAGATTTCCTTTTAGCATTTAAATTCATTATAAAAGTTTTAAAAAAAAGTTTTTTTTATCTTAATTTCGGTTTTTCCAAGCAAAATAAAAGCTGTTTAAATCATTTTTTCTGAATACTGATATAATTTTTTTTTAAATGAAACTGTCTAAAGCCCAACAAAAACACTTGCTGGAAAACTATTTCGGAACAAAAAACACGAAAAATATTCCCGAAAAACTATATGTTTTCGGGTGTAGAGATTGTAATACTTCGGATGAAGAACTGTTTTTTGTAACACAATATGTTACCGAAATTGAAAATCTAATTTTAGGTGGCACTTTGGTTACAAAATTGGGGTTGGAATATTTAAAAAAACTTAAAAAAGTAAATTATTTAGATTTAAAAGAAATGCCTGTTGATGATGAAAATTTAGACTGCATCCTTCATCTGAAAGACATGGAATATCTTTACATAAAGCATACAGAAATAAGCAACAAAGGCATCGCCAAAATTCTGAAATCTTTTCCCAATTTGAAAACAATTGTAGCAGATATTCCTGATGCAGATTTGGAAATTTTGAAAAAACAATATCCCAATTGCGAATTTTAAAAATATAAAATTCTACATTTATAAAAGCAAAAATCCACTAGAATTTTGGTGGATTTTTATGAAATTTAATTCTTTACTAATAATCTGAAACCTTCTCCGTGAACATTAATAATTTCCAAACCTTCATCGTCTTTTAGAAGTTTACGCAATTTTGCAATGTAAACATCCATGCTTCTTGCAGTGAAATAATTTTCTTTTTTCCAGATTTTTCTTAATGCTAAATCTCTTGGCATAAAGTCGTTTCTGTGCAGGCAAAGCAATTTTAAAAGCTCGTTTTCTTTCGGTGAAAGTTTGTATTCATTATCGCCAACTTTCAACTGACGCAACATGGAATCAAAGAAAATATTTGAAATTTTAAACTGTTCCTGTTCTTCATTTTCCAGTGTAGCGCTTCTTTGTAGGATGGCTTTTATTTTATACAAAAGTAATTCAGTATCAAAAGGTTTTGTAATATAATCATCAGCGCCAATTTGATATCCTTTCAAAATATCTTCGCGAAGATTTTTTGCTGTTAGGAAAATAATTGGCGTGTTTTTATCGATTTTTTTTACGTCTTCTGCTAATGAAAATCCGTCTTTTTTTGGCATCATCACATCGAAAATACAAATATCGAATTCGTTTTCTGTAAATTCTTTCAAGCCTTGTTCACCATCGGTAGCTAAAGTAACTTCGAAATTATTAATGGTTAAATAATCTTTTAATACTGCACCGAAACTTTGGTCGTCTTCTACTAATAAGATTCTGTTGCCCATATTTTTTGTTTTTATTTGTTTATTATTTAGTGGTTCATAGGAAGTTTAACGGTAAATACAGATCCTTTTCCTTTTTGGGATTCAACCAGGATTTGTCCTTTGTGGAGCTCGATAATTTTTTTCACATAAGATAAACCTAAACCTTGTCCTTTTACATTATGTATGTTTCCTGTTTCTTCCCGGAAGAATTTTTCAAAAATTTTCTTTTTGTTTTCGGTTTCCATTCCCATTCCTTCGTCAGAAATTTCAATAACGTAAAAATGACCTTCATTTTTGGTTTTTACCTTTATTTTTGGTTCTTCCGGTGAATATTTATTGGCGTTATCCAGTAAATTAATTAAAGCATTAGAAATATGGAATTCATCCACTTTAAAATTGAATTTTTCGGCCTCAAATTCCTGTGTTAAAGTTCCATTTCTCTGTGCTACAATTAATCCAAAAGATTCAGAAATTTTTTTGATCAATTCTCTAACATTGGTTTCTTTTAAGAAAAGTTGAACTTCATTACGCTCCAGTTTACTCATATTCAATACATTTTCC
This sequence comes from Bacteroidota bacterium, assembly GCA_023420435.1. Lineage (GTDB taxonomy): Bacteria > Bacteroidota > Bacteroidia > Flavobacteriales > Weeksellaceae > JAEXBA01. Next base: position 9,060 of record JAEZWE010000073.1, on the reverse strand, counting down.
ACCTGTTTTTTCATTCGGAGGTTTTCCTGTTTGATGAGTCCGGAATAATATTTTACTTTTTCAGGATTTGTTGCAATTTTATCATTGGCTAAAGAATCGGTTGCTACGGAAATTGTTGCTAAAGGTGTTTTGAATTCATGCGACATATTGTTGATGAAATCGGTTTTTACTTCGGCAATTTTTTTCTGACGCATCATATAATTAATCGAAATAATATAAATTCCCAAAATCGTAAGTAGCGACATAAAGGTTCCCAAAAGCATCGGAAGGTTGTTTCTCGCTAAAGAATAATCTTTTCTCGGAAAAACTAAAGATAAATTGTATAAAGTTCGGTCTTTACTATCAGTAAAAAGAGGATAATTGTATTGTTCTCCAGAAGAGTCATTTTTATAAGTTTCGTTGGCTACCGTTGTAATTTTTTTATGTTTATCCAAAACGCCAAAACCAAATTTGGTATCGATCCCTTTTAAGGTAAGTTGTTTGGTAAGAACGGAATCCAGTTCTTTTAAATCAACGCGGCTTTTTATTGGTATATTGTTGGCATTCAGTTTTGCAAATTCACGGAAATTGAATTCTCCGCTTTCAATAGAAGTGTTGAGTTCGGAAGTTAATGGAGCTGGTGCGTCGTCTTTCTTTTTAAATTTTGTGATGGCTTCATCGGTGTACATTTTGGTTACCTGCAAACTATCACCTTTAGGAGAAATAGGAATATCTTTTTTTTCTATAATATTTTTGTAAGTGGTAATTTGCCTTTTACTTGCTGAATCTTCAACCGTTTGAATCATCGTTAAAGTAGGTTGATCACCATTTTTTATCGCTTCGGTATCAAAATTTTTGTATTGTGCGTAGTATTTTTCAACCTCAATTTCATTGATGTTTTTCGAAGTTTCTTCTAAAGCAGCATGAACTTTATTTGAAAAATCCTGCTCTAAAGCGCCATAATAACCTTTGAGCCAATAAAACTGCAAAGCGACGAAAACAATTAATGAAATCGTCATAAAAACCGATATTATAGGGATGAATTTATTGTTCATCAGTAATTTTTAATTTTGAAATGTTAAAATTAATGATTTTAAGAATCTAAAAACAAAAAATGCACCAAATTATTGTGCATTTTTTCTTAAAAAACTATTTTTTAACGAAATGTTTTTAATTTATACTATTCAATGTTTCTTCATCAAAAAGATGTTCGTCGATAAAATACTGTATAATGGCTTTTTTCATCAAGATTTGCTGTTCATTTGGTTTTAGTTCCGGCAATGGTTGAATTTCTTCAAAATGTGGAAATCCATCATCATCATATTCAGTGAATTTATAGTAACCAAAAGGTTCCAATAATCTGCAAACTGCGATATGTATTAGATTTACTTTATCGTCTTTTGTATATTTTTGTTTTCCGCTTCCTAATTCCTGAACACCAACTAAAAAAAGAATCGTTTCTACGGGAACATTTTTTTCGGTTTCAAAATTTTCTTCAAAAAACTGTTCTACTTTTTTCCAAAGTTCTGCTTCTGTCATTGCGTAATATTTTCCAGTTTAAACAAAAAAGCAAATTCTAAAGCGTCTTCTTTCAAACTTTCAAATCTTCCGCTGGCTCCACCATGTCCGGAACTCATGTCCGTTTTAAAAATCAAAATATTTTGATCTGTTTTTAGTTCGCGTAGTTTTGCGGTCCATTTTGCAGGTTCCCAATATTGTACTTGTGAATCATGAAAACCGGTAGTTATTAAAGTGTTTGGATAATTTTTAGGTTCTATATTATCGTATGGTGAATATGACTTCATGTATTGATAATATTCCAAATTTTTAGGATTTCCCCATTCTTCAAATTCTCCTGTAGTTAACGGAATGGTTTCATCTAACATGGTTGTTACCACATCCACAAAAGGAACTTGTGCTACAATTCCGTTGAAAAGCTCGGGCTCAAAATTCATTATGGTTCCCATTAACATTCCACCAGCGCTTCCTCCCATTGCATAAAGATGTTTTGTGGAAGTATAATTTTCTGAAATTAAAAATTTTGCCGCATCAATAAAATCGAAAAAAGTATTTTTTTTGAAAAGCATTTTTCCGTCTTCATACCAATCTCTTCCCAAATATTCTCCACCTCTAATATGAGCGATAGCATAAATAAAACCGCGATCTAAAAGCGATAAACGGACATTGGAAAAACTGGCATCAACGGTATGTCCATAACTTCCGTAACCGTACAAAAGCAAGGGTGTTTCTGCGGTTTTTTGAGTGCTTTTATGATACACTAAAGAAACCGGAATTTTAGATTTTCCGTCTCTTGAAGGTGCCCAAATTCTTTCTGAAATATAATTTTCTGAAGAAAAAGTTCCGCCCAAAACTTCCTGTTGTTTTAATAAAATGGTGGTTTTTTCCTTCATGTCGTACTCAAAAGTAGAATTGGGTTGTGTTAATGAAGTATAGCCAAATCTTAGTTTTTGAGTGTCGAAATCCAAATTAATTCCAATATATGCGGCATAAGCCGGATCTGAAAACGGTAAATAATGTTCGTTTCCGGTTTCATTTTCAATAATTCTAATTTGTAGAAGACCTTCATTTCTTTCTTCAAGAACCAAATAATTTTCAAAAATTTCAAAACCTTCTAGCAAAACCTCTTTTCGATGAGGGATAAGATCTTTCCAGTTTTCAATTCCGCAGTTTTCAATATTGGTTTTTACAATTTTAAAATTGGTGGAATCGTCTGCATTGGTAATAATGTAAAACTCATTTTGATAGTGTTCTACGGCATATTCCAAATCTTCGGTTCTTGGTTGGATCACTTTCCAATCTGCATGTACATTTTCAGCAGGAATAAAATGATGTTCATCTGAAGTAGAGCTGGAAGAAGCGATAAAAATATATTTTAAACTTTTGGTTTTAAACACATTAACGTCAAAAGCGTCGTTTTTTTCATGAAAAACGAGCTTGTCTTCTTCGGAAGAAGTTCCTAATTTGTGAAGATAAACCTGAAAAGCGCGCAAAGACTTATCTTTTCTAATATAAAAGATATGCTCGTTATCATTTGCCCAAACTGCTTTTCCGGTGCAATTTGGGATGATGTCGGAATAAACTTCACCGGTTTTCAGATTTTTGAATTTGATGGTATAAATTCTTCTTCCCACTTTATCTTCGGAAAAACTTACGATTTCATTGTTTGGACTTACGGCAACGCTTCCAATTTCGAAAAATTTTTCACCTTCTGCTAAAATGTTGACATCGATTATAATTTCTTCAGCATTTTCTAAAGTTTGAAATTTTCTCGTGAAAATGGGATATTCTTTTCCAGCTTCATAACGAACGATATACCAATATTGGTTGAAGAAATAAGGTAAAGACTCGTCGTCTTTTTTATAACGGGCTTTCATTTCTTCGAAAAGTTGTTCCTGGAAGTTTTCGGTATCTTTCATCACAAAATCGCAATAAGCGTTTTCGGCTTCTAAATATTTTGTTACTTCAGGGTTTTCTCTTTCATTCATCCAGAAATAATGGTCGGTTCTTTTGTCGCCGTGTATTTCCAGGATTTTTTCTATTTTTTTTGCTTTTGGGGCTTGCATTTTTCTGTAAAAATTCAAATTTATAAATAAAAAACCATCTTTCCGTTGGAGGTAAAGATGGTTTCTTAATATTTTATTTAAAATTATTTGTTTAAACTTCTGATGTATTTTTCAATAGCCATCGTCATTGAAGGTGTTTCTTTGCTTGGAGCCATTACATCAACTCGGAAACCGGCTTCTTCAGCGGCATTTTGTGTAGTATTTCCAAAAACAGCAATTTTTATTTCTCCTTGGTTGAATTCTTTAAAATTTTGTTGCAAAGAGCGGATTCCTTGTGGACTAAAGAAAACCAACATATCATAATCCTTCACTTTAATATCCGATAAATCTGAACAAACCGTTTTGTACATAATAGCTCTGGTCCAATCCACATTTGCTTTGTCTAAAGTTGCAGGAATATCAGGACTCATAACATCCGAAGTGGGAATAAGATATTTTTCGTTAGGATATTTTTTGAAAAGTGCTGCTAAATCACTGAAATTTTTCTCACCAAAAGCAATTTTTCTTTTTCTGTAAACAATGTGTTTTTGCAGATAATTGGCAATAGCTTCACTTTGGCAGATGTATCTCATGGTATCAGGAACGGCGAAACGCATTTCTTCCGCCAATCTGAAGTAATGATCTACAGCATTTTTACTTGTAAAAATAATTCCTGTATATTGGGTAAGATCAATCTTTTGTGTTCTCAGTTCTTTATTATCAACACCTTCCACATGAATAAAAGGACGAAAATCGATTTTGATTTTTTCCTTTTTTGCAATTTCCATGTAGGGTGAAGATTCGTTTGGAGCAGGTTGAGAAACTAATATAGACTTAATTTTCATCTTAAATAATGGTATTTTCTTATAAAAAGAATAATTTCCATAGCACCAGTAAAGGTGCAATTTGGAGGGTGCAAATATACAAAAATTTATAATACCACTGTTCAGGCAAAATCTTGTTTCGGTGTAACAAATAAAATAAAATTTTAAAAATAAATGCTGAGGTTAGAAATAAGATTAAAACGCTAAAAAGAGATTCTCGAGAAAAATTGAAATAGAAATTCAAAATACAGAAAACCAGAAGCACCAAAGAAAATATAAAGTAAAACTTAGTTCCCGTAAAGTAAAAAATGCTCCATTTTTTTGTGCTTCCAATACTTTCAAAAAAGAAAAAGGTAAGTATTGCTTTAGCGATATAAAAAAGTAAAACTGAAATAAAGACAAAGCCAAATTTGTTAAGATGGTAGCCGAAAATTTGCAGATCATTAACTGATTTTGGAACAAAGGGAATGTATTGTGAAATAAGAATTGATAAAGTGAATGAAGTTACCATGCCGGTAATAATCCAACTTGCAAAACCATTGCTGGAATCTTCAAAACTTTGCAACAAAAAAGATTTAATTGAAGCATCTCTTTGCAGCGAAATCATCATAAACAGATAGAGGAAAGCGCAGATAATCAGAATGAAAATTACCCAATCATGGTTTTCGGCAAGGCGTAATTCATTTATAAAAAGTAAAGAATAAATCAATGTTTTATTTTTTGCAAAAATAGGATTATTTAAAAATAACTAAAAAACCAATGCGTCACCTGAAATTAAATTATCTTTGCACACTGTATGAAGAAACTTGTCATCATCCCAACCTATAATGAAAAGGAGAATATTAAGGAAATTATTTCTGCGGTTTTCAATTTGCAGCAGGATTTCCACATTCTTGTTGTGGATGATTCATCGCCGGATGGAACTTCCGAAATTGTAAAAAACCTTCAAAAAGATTTTACCCATAATTTACATTTAAGCATCCGAAAAGTAAAAGATGGTTTAGGCAAAGCTTACATTCATGGTTTTCAATGGGCGCTTCTAAATGGATATGATTTCATTTTTGAAATGGATGCCGATTTTTCTCATAATCCAAACGATTTGGATAAATTATACCAAGCGTGTTTAAAAGGAGCAGATATGAGCATTGGTTCTCGATATTCCAAAGGTGTAAATGTGGTAAATTGGCCTATGGGAAGAGTTTTACTCTCTTATTTTGCCTCAAAATATGTTAGAGCAATTTTAAATGTTCCAATCCATGATACCACAGCTGGTTTTGTTTGTTTTACAAGAAAAGTTTTGGAAGAAATTAATTTGGATAAAGTGAAATTGAAAGGCTATGGTTTTCAAGTGGAAATGAAATTTCGTGCTTTTTCAAAAAAATTTAAAATTGTGGAAGTTCCTATTATTTTTACCAACAGAGTTCAGGGAGAAAGTAAAATGAACGGAGGAATTATTGGGGAAGCTGTATTTGGAATCATTAATCTAAAATGGAAATCGATAACAGGAAGATTATGAGAAGAGGAATTGTTTTTTTTCTGATTTTATCAATTTTTTCTTGCTCTAAATTTGTAGAAAAACCAAAAGTATTGGTATCTGAAGAAAAAATGGCTGAAATTTTGGTGGAATTAGCACTTAACGATCAAGCTCCTTTAACCAAAGCCAAAATGCCAAATGTGGAAGCCGGAACGAGATATATTCTGAAAAAAAATAATGTATCCGCAAAGGAATTTTCAGACAGCTACCAATATTACGCTATAACTAAAAAACTGAGTAAAATTTTAGAAAACGCTCAGGAAATTTTACTTGAAAGATATCCTGAAACAGAAGCTTATATTCTCAAAAAAAATAAAGAGAATAATAATACCCCGACTTTAAAAAAGTAATAATGTCTCCATTTTTTGAAATTAATAAAAAAACAGAAGGAAAAGCACGAGCCGGAGTTTTAAACACGGATCATGGGAAAATACAGACGCCGATTTTTATGCCTGTAGGAACGGTGGCTTCTGTAAAAACCGTACATCAAAGAGAACTGAAAGAAGATATTAAAGCCCAAATTATTTTAGGAAACACGTATCATCTTTATTTGCGTCCTACAATGGACGTGATGCAAGAAGCTGGGGGTTTACATAAATTTATGAACTGGGATTTACCAATATTGACGGATTCTGGTGGCTTTCAGGTTTTTTCGCTTTCAGATTCCAGGAAAATGACGGAAGAAGGCGTGAAATTCAAATCGCATATCGACGGAAGTTTTCATTTTATTTCTCCGGAAAAATCAATGGAAATTCAGCGCCAAATTGGAGCAGATATTTTTATGGCTTTTGATGAATGTACACCTTATCCTTGTGAGTATAACCAAGCCAAAGCTTCAATGGAAATGACGCATCGTTGGTTGAAAAGATGTATTGATTGGTGTGATGAAAATCCTGAATTGTATGGACACAAACAAAGACTTTTTCCTATTGTTCAAGGCTCAACTTATTCAGATTTAAGAAAAATTTCTGCAGAATTTATTTCTGAACAAAATGCAGATGGAAATGCTATTGGTGGACTTTCCGTTGGGGAACCTGAAGAAGAAATGTACCGAATTACCAATGAAGTTACCGATGTTTTACCCGTAGAAAAACCTCGATATTTGATGGGAGTTGGAACTCCATGGAATATTTTGGAAAGTATCGGATTGGGAATCGATATGATGGATTGTGTAATGCCAACAAGAAACGCAAGAAACGGAATGCTTTTTACTTGGCAAGGCGTCATCAACATGAAAAATGAAAAATGGAAATACGATTTTTCAGCTTTGGATGAATTTGGAACTTCTTTTGTGGATAAAGAATATTCAAAAGCGTATGTTCGACATCTTTTTGTTTCCAAAGAATATCTTGGAAAACAAATTGCTTCCATTCATAATTTATCATTTTATTTAGATTTAGTGAAAGTTGCAAGAGAACATATTGTTGCAGGAGATTTTTATGAGTGGAAAAATTCAATTGTTCCAATTTTAAAACAAAGACTTTAATTTTTTTTCAGATTATTTTTTATGATGACCATTATCGACAAATACATTATTAAAAAATACCTCGGAACTTTCGGGTTTATGTTGGTATTGTTAACAATTGTCGTTTTGGTGATTGATGTTCAGGCAAAAGCACCCAGAATTAAAGACAATGGTTTCGAAGTTTCAGAATTTTTGGTCAATTTTTATCCTTATTGGATTATTTATTTGATCATGACTTTCATGTCCATTTTGGTTTTTATTTCCGTCATTTTCTTTACTTCCAGAATGGCCAATAATACGGAAATTGTTGCTATTATTAGTAGTGGAGCCAGTTTTCACCGTTTTGCAAAACCTTATTTGTTTACTTCGTTGTTTATAGCTTTTCTTTCTTTAGCGATTAATCATTTCGTTTTGCCATGGGCAAATATTAAAAAAAATGAATTGGAAGTTTACACCATGCCAACTGCAGGTCGTGAAAAATTAATTGGAAGCGCACCAGTTTCAACTCAGCTAAGTAAAACAGAATATATTTTTATCAACAGTTATAATAAAAAAGAAAAAAGAGGTTCCGGTTTTGCTTTTCAGCGATTTGATAAAAACAAAAAACTTCAGTATCAACTTTTGGCTTCCGATTTTTTTTGGGAACCAGCCAAAAACAAATTTATCCTGAACTCTTATTTTGAAAAAACAGTTAATAAAGACGATACAGAAAAACTCAACAACGGAACCATGATGGAAAGGAGTTTCGGATTGCCTCCGGAAGAACTATTTCCCAATCAAATTTTAGGACAGAATAAAATTACTCCGGAATTGGTTCGATTCATTCAAAGAGAAAAAGAAAAAGGAAACGCTAATCTAAATTCTTACCTCAATGAGCTTTATTTGCGAACTTCAATGCCGGTTTCTATTGTTATTTTAACCTTTTTAGCACTTTCTTTAGCTTCACAAAAAAAGAGAGGAGGTTTAGGTGTTAATTTAGCTATTGGAATTGCTTTAGCGTTTTTATTTGTATTCTCTTTTGAAGCTTTAAAGGTAGTTTCTGCAAACAAAACCTTAACTCCATTTGTAGCAATGTGGCTTCCTAACATGGTTTTTGCTCCAATTGCACTTTTCCTTTATATGAAGAGAGCCAATCAATAAAGCATTTCAATTTCTTTGTGGTAAAATTTTTGTAACTCCGAGTTTTCCAAATCGATCCACAAAAAGCCTTGTTCATCACAGGATTTAATAATGCCATTTTGTCTTAATCCATCAATTTCAAAAACAGAAATTTTATCTTTTTTGAACAAGTTTTTGTTATATTCATCTAATATTTCTTCGTTCGATTTTTTTTCTAAAATTTTTTCTGAAAAATAAAAATGAAACTGTTCGGTAAATTCATTTAAGTCAAATTGTAATCCTGTTTGAGTGAGAATAGAGCCTGCTTTTGGTAGCTTTTCAAAATTTTCTTGAAGCACGTTGATGCCAATTCCAATAATAAAATATTTTTCTTTTCCATTGTTTTTCTTTTCAGTGAGCATTCCGCAAACCTTTTTTCCATTAATAATGATGTCATTTGGCCATTTTACTTCGGTTTTGTTTTGGGTCAAATTGTCAAGAAAATTTCTTAAAATATTGGCGGTATAAAAATTGAACAAAGTTTGGGGAATTTTAATTTCATTGGCTTTTACCGCTATGGAATAAGCAATATTGAGG
>JAEZWE010000045.1 GCA_023420435.1 Bacteroidota bacterium | reverse complement strand
GTAATCTTCCGGCTTATATGGAAAACAGTTTAGGTTTTGAAACCAAAGAAGTTGCGCCTTATATTTCTTTATATTGGGCTTCTTTAATGATCGGACGTTGGACTGGCGCTGTGGAAGCTTTTGATGTAAATTCCGGAATGAAGAAAATTTTAAGATTTTTAGCTCCTTATCTTGCTTTTGGTATTTTCCTTTTGGTGAATGCTATTGCAAAACACGATTTGTCGCACTTCTATATTTACGGATTAATTATTTTGTTGATGATTGCTTGCGACATTATGAGTAAAGGAAATCCTGCAAGAATGCTTTTAATATTTTCTTTAGCTGGAATTTTAGCCTTATTGATTGGAATGTTTACTACAGGAATGACTTCTGTATATGCTTTTACAAGTGTAGGTTTATTTTGTTCTACACTTTGGCCTTGTATTTTTGCATTAGCGATCAACGGACTTGGGAAACATACCAACCAAGGTTCCGGATTTTTGATTATGATGATTATGGGTGGTGGAATTGTGTCTTGGCTACAAGGCATTTTAGCAGATTTAACGAACATCCATTTTAGTTATATCGTAGGCGTGCTTTGCTTTTCTTATCTTGCTTTTTATGCGATAAAAGTTACCGGAATTTTAAAATCACAGGGCATCGATTTATATAAAATAAAATCCGAAGGTGGACACTAAATTTAAAATATTAGAAAAAAAAAGATTTTGGGCGGGTATTTTACTTGCCCAATTTCTTTTATTTTTTTTGCTCTCCAAAATGGATATAGCGGTAGTATTTTTTCAAAGTTTTTTTGAAAAACAAAAAAAATTCCATCAAAAGTTATTTTCTTTTACTTCATTTTCTTTAGGGGATATTTTCTATATTTTCATAGGAATTTTCATCATTTTAATTCTATTAAAAATTTCAAAAAAACCAACCAGAAATAAAGGAATTATTCAACTTTTGATTTCTTTGAACATTTTCTACTGCCTATATCAAATCTTTTGGGGAATGCTCTATTTTCAGGAACCGCTCATCAAAATATTAGATTCAAAAGAACCTACGCTACAAGAAAAAAAAGAATTAGCTTTTAAATATCTCTCAAAATGTAAAAAGGATCGAAAAATAGTTCAAGAAGATAAAAACGGTGTTTTCAAAATTTACCATTTAGAAAAAATTGAAAAAGAGATTCTACAAAATCAAAAGCATCTTCCTGCAGAATTTCCTCATAAAAAAGGCACAGATATTCATTCTTTAAAACCCAGTTTTTTTGGGAAAATCATGAGTTATACCGGAATTTTAGGATACTACAATCCGTTTTCATCAGAGGCTCAGTACAACTCCAATTTACCTTCTACCCAAATTCCATTTACCTTGGCTCACGAAAGTTCGCATCAAATGGGTTTTGCCAGAGAACAGGAAGCTAATTTTATAGGTTACCTTATCGGAAAAAATTCAAAAAATTCTGAATTAAGATATTCCACCAATTATTATGTTTTAAAAAGTTTGCTGAAAAACATAGAAAAAAAAGATTCTCTTTTTGTTACGAAAATTATTGAAAATTATTCTACTGAAATGAAAAGAGACCGTAATTATGAAAAAGCATTTGCAGCAAAACATAGAGGTGCTTTAAATACTTTTTTCGGAATTACCAACGATTTATTCTTAAAAAGCAACCAACAAGATGGCAGTGTTACGTACTCGTATTTTGTTGATTTACTGGTTCGTTACGAAAGAAAAAATCCATAAAAAAAGAACCGTGTTTCACAACACGATTCTAAAAACACAAATGATGAAAAAAAATTTATTGCCTTTAAGAACGTGCGCTCTTTCAAAGCGTTTCAAAAATAATATTAATTATTGATTCCACAAATTTTTTTTCTAAATATTTACTATTTAAAACAAAAATAAATTTAAAAATCCCGAAAATAATTTCGGGATTTTTTTGTAGCGAAGACGGGAATTGAACCCGTGACCTCAGGGTTATGAATCCTGCGCTCTAACCATCTGAGCTACCTCGCCATTAGAGTGGTGCAAATATAGAAATATTTTAAAATTTGGCAAAATTATTTTAATCCAAAAAATTGTAGAACATCACTTGCATGATCCGGCTTCGCAATTATTTTATTTTCCGAATCCAAAACAAAATAAGTTGGCGTTGCATGAACATTATAAGTTTCTGTAAAAGAAGAATTCCAACCTCTTAATTCTGAATCATTTATCCAAGGTAAAGCCGCTACTCTACTTTCATAGGCGCTCTTTTCGGTATCCAAAGAAAATCCGATAATTTCTATTTTTTTTGATTTTAGTTGACTGTATTTTTCCAGTAAAACCGGCAATTCTTTTTCGCAATGTGAACATGTTGAAGACCAAAAAACCACAATTTTTTTGTCCGATTTTACTTCATAGATGCTTTTTGCAGTGGTGTTTTTTGCATAATTGAACCGATAATCCGGAAACTTAGCTCCCATTTCAACATTTTTATTGATTTTTAATGTTGTCGCCAATCGGTTATGGATGGTACATTTTAAATTTTTAGCTTTTGTAAGATATTTTTCTTTCATTTCAGGCATATCATAAATGTCGAAAATATCAATAAGTTCGGAAAGCACGGTTTGTCCGCGAGGCGTTTCAACATTCAATTTTTCTAAAAGCAAATCCACATTTTCAGCTACATTCTGTGGATTTCCGGAATTCAAATAAGACAATAAAACAGGACGCATCAACGAAGAACTTTCTAGCTTTTCATCAGAATTGGAGATAAAATTGATGATTTCTTGTGATGAAGGCAATTTTTTATCGGGGTTTTCTGATGCAAAACGCTGATAATTGGTTTCATAAAAGGCAATAAAAGGATTTTTATCGGCAGAAACAGCGGTTTTACCTTTCAACCTTTGAATTTCGTTTTTCAGAGCTGCTCCAAATTCAGAACTATCCTTGTAATAATCTTTAATCTGAACCAATGCCGGCAAAATAAGATCACTTTTTTTCTCATCCGCTTGTATTTTTTCCATCAAAATATTGGTTTCATCCAGATAAACAATTTCTTTAATTTTTGTTTCATCTGTTTGAAGATTAATCTTCACATCTTTGTTCTCCGAAACAAAAGTTACCGAATTATTATGTTCAGGAAAATAAATTTTCATCATTCCAATATATTGATGAGGAACGGTAAATTTCCATTGATTTCCTTTTTTAACTTCTTTTGAAAGAATGATGTCTTTTGAACCATCCAAACTGTAAAGAATAGCATCTTTGGACAAAAACGCAGAACCCGCTTCTACATTTACTGAAAACTGCGCTTTAGTAAGTGAAAATAAAGCTAAAACTGCAATTGAAAATATTTTTTTCATAGCACAAAAATAAAAAAACCCACTAAAAAAGCAGTGAGTTTTAGATTTTATAAGCGAAGCTTCGTTAAATCTTTTCTTTTTAATTTAGAATAATTTCCTTTTCTTCCCCAATATTATACATGTAATCTTCGAGCATTTTTTCGGTAGTTCCGCGAAGTCCTCTTGCTCCTAACCCTTTTTCCATCGTTTCTTCCACAATTTTTTCGATCGCGCTTTCTTCAAATTTCAGTTTTATGCCGTCCATCTTAAAAAGTTCCACAAACTGATTGATGATGGAGTTTTTCGGCTCTTTCATAATACGAATCATGGTTTCTTTGGTAAGTGCATCCAAATAAGTTACAATTGGAAACCTTCCTAAAAGCTCCGGAATCAAACCAAATTTTCGTAAATCGATGGCATTGAGTTGGCTCAAAATATAATCGTCTTCTTGGGTTTTATTCAGTTTTTCGGCACTAAAACCAATCGCTTGTTTGTTAAGTCTTCTTTCGATAATATCTTTAATTCCGTCAAAAGCTCCACCCGCAATAAAAAGAATATTTTGTGTGTTTACTTGAATATATTTTTGATCCGGATGTTTTCTTCCACCTTGTGGCGGAACATTCACTATGCTTCCTTCCAATAATTTTAGAAGACCTTGTTGT
>JAEZWE010000033.1 GCA_023420435.1 Bacteroidota bacterium | reverse complement strand
GACAAGGTGTGATTTGGTATACCGGACAATTTTATGCGATGAGTTTCATGCAAAAAGTTATGAATATTAATGCAGAACAGGTGGATTCTTTAATGGCAATCGCACTTTTGGTTGGGACACCGATGTTTGTTTTATTCGGTTGGTTATCCGATAAAGTAGGCAGAAAACCGATTATGCTAATTGGGATGCTCATTGCCATTTTTGCGTATCGACCGATTTATGATAAAATGTTTAAACTTGGGGATTTTTCTGCCAAACAAGAATTGACGGAAAAAGCAATCAGCTTAGCTTCTGTGAATGTTTTGGAAGGGGCAAAAACTGATTCCATCTACACCAGCGAAAAATATTATGCCGACGGAAGTTATGTGAAGGAAATTAAAACCAAACACCTAGAAAACGGAAAAATTATGCTGGATGATAAAGGCAAAGACAAGGTGGAAATCAAAATTACAAAAACCGTTGATAGTGATACGAAATGGACACTGGCTTTGCTGGTTTTCATCCAAGTAATTTTTGTAACCATGGTTTATGGTCCTATCGCTGCATTTTTAGTAGAAATGTTTCCGGTGCGCATTCGCTACACTTCCATGTCGCTACCTTACCACATCGGAAACGGAATTTTCGGAGGTTTGCTTCCTGCAGTTGCCACCTATTTAGTAACTTCCGGGAAAGAGGCTGGACATGCGCAATGGTATCTTGAAGGTTTGTGGTATCCGATTGCAGTTGCCGGTGTCTGTTTCATCATCGGACTCATCTACATTAACGGAAAAGACAAAGCAGTAAATGATTAATTATTTAAAAATTAGAAACGACATTTAAATGAAATTTCATTAAATTTAAAAATCAAAAAAAATGGATTCAATAAAAAAAATATTAGGCATTGTTTGGCTGGTTTTGGCCGCTTTTATTCTCTATCTGGGACTTACGGTTTTGGGAATTCCGAAACTAACTTCCGGAAAACAAGAAGATTTGGTTTTTGGCATCATCATCGTGTTCATCCTTTTACCGATTGTTGTTGGTGGTTTGGGAATGTTCGGTTGGTACGCATTACAAGGCGAATACGCCAAAAATAAAAGATAAATCTTTATTTAATTCAGAACTGGGATTGGACACCATTGTCTGATCCCATGTTTTTTAAATTCAACCTAAAAAATGAAGAAAAGACATCAACAGAAGCTTGTGGTTTTAAGTTTAGTTTTGTTCATCCTGCTGAATGCGCCGATTTTGTTACTCTTTAATCAGGTGAAAGAAATTTTTGGGTTGCCGTTGCTGTTGGTGTATTTTTTTTCAATTTGGTTGCTTTCTTCACTTGCTTCGTTTTTACTTTTCAAAAAATTCGATGAATAGTTGGTTTTTATTCATATTGGTTATTCTCTATTTAGGGATTCTTTTTTTTATCGCTTATTTCGCCGAGAAAAAAAGAGGCTCTTTTTGGTTGAACAATCCCTATTTTTATTCCCTCTCTTTGGCGGTGTATTGTTCTGCGTGGACGTATTATGGCAGCATTGGTGTCGCTGCGAAATCCGGGCTGGAATTTCTTACCATCTACATCGGACCTGTAATGATTATCCCGACTTGGATTTTAATAAATACCAAAATTGTGCGCATTTCCAGAGTGAATAAAATCAGCAGCATTGCCGATTTCATCTCGCTTCGATATGGCAACCATCGTACTTTAGGTGCTTTGGTTACGGTTGTTTGTCTTTTTGCGATTATTCCGTATCTCGGTTTGCAAATCAAAGCCATTTCCGAGAGTTTTCATCTGTTGACCCAAACCCAAAATTCTGAAAATATTTTCTTCGATAACGCCACTTATGTAGTTTTGATTATCGCTCTTTTTTCCTCCTATTACGGAACCAGATATGTAGATGCATCGGAAAAAAGATTGGGCATTATTGCAGCTGTTGCGATAGAAAGTTTGTTGAAACTCATCTTTTTCATTATTCTCGGATTGTTTGTGGTTTATGGCGTTTTTAACGGTTTTGAAGATTTGTACAAACAGGCTTCCCAACTTCCGGATTTCGAAAAACTGAATACCATAGCTGGTTTGGAAGGAAGTAGTAATTGGTTTTTGCTATGTTTACTTTCCATGACTGCAATTTTTTTGTTGCCACGGCAATTTCACACCGCCATTATCGAAAACCGAAAAGAAAAGCACATCAAAACCGCCATTTGGTTGTTTCCCTTATATTTATTGCTCATCAATTTTTTTGTGTTCCCGATTTCTTGGGGCGGAAATGTGCTTTTCGCAGATCAAAGTGTGAATACAGACTTCTACTCCATCCTTATTCCGCAAAAAATGGGAAATCAGTTCATTTCGGCGATAGTTTTCTTAGGTGGACTCAGTGCCAGTATTTCCATGATTATTATTTCCAGTATTTCGCTTTCCGTCATGCTTTCCAATAACCTCATCATTCCGTATGGTTGGTTGAATACCTTCAAAATAAATTCCGAAAGCGACAACAGCAAAAACATCGTAAACATCCGAAAATTCAGCATTTTCATCCTCATCATTTTGGCGTTTGTTTTTTATAAATATTTAATTGTAGAAAATTCCCTGTTTTCAATAGGACTCATTGCTTTTGTGCTGATTGCCCAATTGTCGCCTTCCTTTTTTGGCGCCATTTTTTGGCGAAGAGGCAATTTTTACGGCGCAGTTTCCGGAATTATTGCAGGAATTGTCATTTGTTATTTGGAATTGATTATTCCCAATTATTTCCCCACCTGGCAATTTTATTTGAAGATTGATTATATATCGCCCATTGCCAATACTTTTTTCTGGAGTTTGCTGGTGAATGCCGGTTTGTACTGCATTGTTTCGGTGAGTACGATTGGAAATTATCGGGAAAGAAATTTTGCAGAATTGTATGTGGACATCAACGATTACATCCACAATCACGAAAACGCCTACATTTGGCGCGGAACTGCAAACATTTCCGATATCCAGAAGATTTTGGTAAAATTTCTCGGCGAGAAAAAAACCGAACAGGCGCTGAAAATTTTCAATTTAAAATATAATATTTCCAACGAATCCGATACTGCTGATGCGCGTTTCATCAAGTTTTCTGAAAATCTTTTGAGTGGTAGAATTGGTACCGCTTCCGCAAAAATTTTAATTGAAGGCGTAACCAAAGAAGACAAAATTTCACTACCTGAAGTATTGAAAATTTTGGAAGAATCCAAAGAACATATTTCCACCAACAATCAACTTCGGGAACAAGGGTTGCAACTGAAAAATTTGTCCGAAGACCTGCAAAATGCCAACGAAAATCTGATCTTGAAAGATCAGCAAAAAGACGATTTTCTGGACTCGGTTGCGCATGAATTGCGCACGCCAATCACGGCAATTCGTGCCACCAGCGAAATTCTTTTGGATGATGACGAAATGCCTTTGGAAATAAAAACCGAATTTCTGGAAAACATCATTTCCGAGGTCGATCGTTTAACGGAAATCATTAACGATATTTTGTACCTGGACAAATTGGAAGCTGGAACTTTGCCCCTACAAATTTCAGAAAACAACATTTTGGAAACCTACCAAAAAGCTCTGAAACCGCTAAAACAACTCATGGAACAAAAAAAATTACATCACACGGAAATCAATCTTTTGGATGATGAAATTTTGAATTACGATGAAATGAAAATGATCCAAGTCTTTCAGAATATTTTGGGAAATGCCGTAAAATTTACGCCGGAACAAGGCATTATTCAGGCAAAATTCAGAAAAAAAGAAGACCAAATAAGAATTTCCATCTTCAATACTGGGAAAAATATTCCGGAAGAAGATTTGGAGTTTATCTTCGATAAATTCTACCAAAGTAAAAACCAAAACATCCGAAAACCTATGGGAAGTGGATTAGGATTGGCGATTTGCAAAAAAATAATCGCTGCACACCAAGGAAAAATTGCAGCAAAAAACAAAGAAACCGGCGTTGTTTTCGAAATCAATTTGCCTTCATAATTTTTAAAAATGAAAAAATGAAAAAATGAAAAAGATCTTAATTGCAGATGACGAACATAAAATTGTGATGACGTTGGAATACGCCTTCCGAAAAGCAGGCTACGAAGTGTTTATCGCAAGAGACGGAACCGAAGTGTTGGAATTGTTGAAAGAACAAATCCCCGATCTGATTTTATTAGATATAATGATGCCGAATTTAGACGGCTATTCCACGCTTTCGGAAATAAAAAAAACGGAAAAATTCCAAAAAATAAAAATCATTTTTCTTTCAGCAAAAACCAGCGAAAAAGACATCCAAAAAGGGCTGGAAATGGGCGCTGATGCTTATATCACAAAACCCTATTCCATCAAAAAACTTTCAGAAAAGGTGCAAGAACTTTTACAGGAAAATTAGAAGGTATTTAATTAAAAAATAGTGGTATGAAATCACAACAACTCTATCAAGAAAGCATTCAGCATAAAGAAGAATTTTGGCGGGAACAAGCCCAAAATATCCGTTGGTTCGAATTTCCGAAAACCATTCTTTCCCAAGACGAAAACGGATATCCTACTTGGTTTGCAGACGGCAAACTAAATATATCGTATCTCTGTATCGATCAGCATATCGAAGATGGTTTTGGCGACCAAATTGCGGTTATTTACGATTCACCGGTTACAGGGAAACAGGAAAAATTCACCTACAACCAGCTGAAAGAGCAAGTTTCCAAATTAGCAGGAGCTTTAAAAAATTTAGGCTTAAAAAAAGGCGATACTGCCGTAATTTATATGCCGATGATTCCGCAAACCTTATTTTCCATGTTGGCTTGCGCAAGAATTGGCGTGATTCACAATGTTGTTTTTGGCGGATTTGCTGCGCAAGAATTGGTGGTGCGAATTGACGACTGCAAACCAAAAGTATTGATTACCGCAACTGCTGGAATCGAAATTTCCAAAAGAATTCCGTATCTTCCTTTGGTGGAAAAAGCCATCGAATTAGCACAAGATAAGGTGGAACATATTATCGTTTATAACAGAAATTTGGCAGATAACGAACACGAATATTTTCCCGGAACATTAGATTATGAGAATTTGTTGAAAAATGCAGAACCGGCAGATTATATTCCCGTCGAAGCAACCCATCCTTTGTATTTGCTTTATACATCAGGAACTACAGGAAAACCAAAAGGCGTTGTTCGTGATACAGGTGGACATGCAACTGCATTGAAATTCACCATGAAATACCATTACGGAATGCAGGAAGGCGAAACTTTTTGGGCAGCTTCCGATTTTGGTTGGGCAGTCGGACATTCTTACATGGTTTATGCACCTCTTATTAACCGAAATACCACTATTGTTTTCGAAGGAAAACCTATCATGACACCAGATGCAGGAACTTTTTGGCGAATTATTTCCGAACATAAGGTGAATGCGATGTTTACAGCACCTACAGCAATTAGAGCCATCAAAAAAGAAGATCCCAATGGTAAATTCATCAAAAAATATAATTTATCCCATTACAAAAAACAATTTTTAGCCGGTGAAAGATGTGATGTCGCAACGTTGGATTGGTTTGATCAACATGTCGGAATTCCCGCAATTGATCACTGGTGGCAAACAGAAAGTGGTTCTCCAATGTTAGGTTTACTCACCCATTTTGAAGATTTTCAAATTAAGAGAGCTTCCGCAGGAAAACCAATTCCTGGGTATGAAATTAAAATTTTTGATGAAAACGGTTATGAATTAGATCCGCATCACGAAGGTTTTTTGGTCATCAAACTTCCGTTAGCTCCCGGTGCAATGCAAGGTATTTGGAATGATTTTCCGAGATTTCAAAAAAGTTATTTGTCACAATTTCCGGGTTATTATTTTTCCGGTGATGGTGCGATAAAAGATGAAGATGGCTATATTTTTGTGACCGGTCGTGTTGATGATGTTATTAATGTAGCCGGACATCGGCTTTCGACCTCGGAAATGGAGGAAGTGGTGGCTTCCAACAAAAATGTGGCAGAATGTTGCGTTGTTGGAATTGATGATCAATTGAAAGGGCAAATTCCTTTTGCTGTTGCAGTTCTAAAATCCGGATTTGAAACCGATGAAAAACAGGTGGAGCAAGAAATTGTGCAACTTGTCCGGGAAAAAATTGGCGCTGTCGCTTCACTAAAAAACGTTATGATCGTCCAAAGATTACCGAAAACCAGAAGCGGAAAAATTTTGCGAAAACTCATCCGAACGATTTTGGACGGGAAAGAATTCCAAATTCCTTCCACAATTGATGATGAAGCAATTATTGAGGAAATTCAGGAAAAAATAAAACAATATCCAGGATAAACCAGATTTAATTCAAAGTAAATTTAAAAAATTAAATAAAAATAGTAGTTATGAAAAACTATCACATTCAAGATTTACCTGCTTACTTCAAAGAATACAAAAAGTCCATCAAAAACCCGAAGAAATTCTGGGACAAAATTGCGGACGAAAATTTTATCTGGTATCAACGTTGGAACAAAGTGGTGGATTTCAAGATGGAAGAAGCCCAAATAAAATGGTTTAAAGGTGCGAAACTAAACATCACCAAAAATGCATTGGATCGTCATCTGAAAGAACGCGGCGAAAAAACCGCCATCATTTGGGAACCTAACGATCCTAAAGAAGAAGCCCAACATATTTCCTACAAAGATTTGCATGAACGTGTTTGCAAAATGGCCAATATTTTAACCGAATTAGGTATAAAAAAAGGAGATCGGGTTTGTATTTATCTTCCGATGATTCCGGAATTGGCCGTTACAATGCTGGCTTGCGCAAAAATGGGTGCCGTTCATTCTGTAATTTTCGCAGGATTTTCGGCTTCAGCAGTTGCTTCCAGAGTAAATGACTGCGAAGCGAAACTCATCATTACATCAGACGGAAGCTATCGTGGAAATAAAGTTTTGGATCTGAAATGCATCATCGACGAAGCTGTGGAAAAAACACCCTCCGTCGAAAAAATACTAGTTGTGAAAAGAACTTTAAATGAAGTGAAAATGAAGGATGGAAGAGATGTTTGGTTGGATGATTATTACGAAAAAGCCTCTTCTGATTTCGTTACAAAAATTATGGATGCAGAAGATCCGTTGTTCATTCTCTACACCTCCGGTTCCACCGGAAAACCGAAAGGGATGCTGCATACAACTGCAGGTTACATGGTTTACACCGCTTATACTTTCAAAAATGTGTTTAATTACAAAGAGAACGACATTTATTGGTGTACTGCTGATATTGGTTGGATCACCGGACATTCCTACATTGTTTATGGGCCATTGTTGAATGGCGCTACTACGGTAATTTTCGAAGGAATTCCGACGTATCCGGAGCCTGATCGTTTTTGGGATGTGATTGAAAAACACAAAGTGAATCAGTTTTACACCGCACCAACAGCCATTCGTTCTTTAGCAAAAGAAAGTTATGAATGGGTGGAGAAACATGACTTATCAAGTTTAAAAGTAATAGGTTCCGTTGGAGAACCTATCAATGATGAAGCTTGGCATTGGTACAACGATCACGTTGGAAAAAGAAAATGTCCTATTGTTGACACTTGGTGGCAAACTGAAACCGGCGGAATGATGATTTCCCCAATTCCGTTTGTAACGCCGACAAAACCAACATACGCAACGCTTCCGCTTCCGGGAATTCAACCGGTTTTGATGGACGAGAAACGCAACGAAATTATGGGAAACCAAGTAGATGGAAGTTTGTGCATCCGTTTTCCTTGGCCGGGAATTGCCAGAACCATTTGGGGAGATCATCAACGATATAAAGA
>JAEZWE010000003.1 GCA_023420435.1 Bacteroidota bacterium | reverse complement strand
CATTTGGAACGGTTGTGGCGGCATCATTCCGTTAATTAGGAATCTCCTCGCAATCCAAGGAAAATCGAATTCTTTACCATTATGCGCACAAAGAATTACGTTTTGTAGCCGGGAAGAATTGAACATTTCACCAAATTCATTCAACAATTTTTTTTCGTCATCATTGGCAAAACTTTTTATTTTCAGGGAATTGTTTTTATCAATCATTCCTACAGAAATACAAATTATTTTTCCGAATTCTGCCATAATTCCGGCTCTTTCTGAATAAAAATCGGCGGCAGAAACTTCTTCTTTTCTCTGATGAAAGGTTTTTTTATCCCAAAGTTTTTGTTCGGCTTCCGACAAGTTTTCCCAGGAAGATTGGCTGGGAACAGTTTCAATATCAAGAAAAAGGATTTTCTCAATGGGAATATTCTGTATCATAATTTGTGTTTTTTAATTTTTATTGGATTAACCAACCTGCATTCCGTTTTTTGTTGGAAATGTGGTCGTTAAAAGGGTAACTTCTTTATCTTCGCCATAAACGCCCAAAACCAAACATTCACTAAAGAAATTTTTAATTTGTTTTTTGGGAAAATTAACCACAGCTAAAACCTGTTTTCCAATTAAATCATCAATGCTATACAAATCGGTAATTTGTGCAGAGGATTTTCTTATTCCTAAATTTCCAAAATCAATTTCTACTTTGTAAGCAGGATTTCGAAGTCCGGAAAAGTCTTCTGCGGAAATGATGGTTCCGGTTCTGATGTCTATTTTCTCAAAATCTTCCCAAGTAATTTCAGGTTTTATTTCCATTTTTATCAATCTTCTGTATGGGGTTGTTTTTCGCCTCTTTTTATTAATATTTCATCTAAAATTTTTTCCACAATACTCTTTTCTGCGGCATATTTTTTTTGTAATTCAGAGTTTTCGCCCATTCTTTTGTAATATTCTAAAGCTTTCAGTGCGAACTGTTTGCGGTTAAAATCCGGCGCATCCGGAATATTCGGAAATTCTTTGTGGAAAAGCATTTCGCAGTAAGCCTGCCATTCTCTTTCGTTTTTATCTTCCACAACTTGTCCCGGAGCTTTTTGACGAACATGAAGCATTTCGTGGGCAATCATATTTAAGACTAAACTCAAATCAAAATCAAATAAATTTTTGGGAATTCTCACCTTTTGTTTTCCACCCAATTCTCCTTCTGCCGTTAATAAAATTGAATTGGTAGAAAGCTCGTCCCGAAAATCAAATCCAGCAAAATTTTCGTGATTTAGATGAAAAGAATCGATTAAATAATCTGCAGCATCTAGAATTTGATGATGTTCCTTGTAAGCATTAAGATGAAAATTGATTGCATGATAATCCATATCAACAAAATTATTAAAAATTAAAGATAAAAATTGTGTTCGGTTTATCACGATTAAAGTAAAGATTTTCATAGCTTTAACATGAAATTTCCCAATATGTTAGTAAAAATTTATGGAAGTGCTCTTGATGGTGTTTCTGCAAAAATTATCACCATTGAAGTAAATGTGGATTCTCCCGGAGTTGGTTATCATTTGGTTGGACTTCCCGATAATGCCATTAAAGAAAGCAGTTACCGGATTTCTGCGGCTTTGAAAAATGTAGGATTCAAAATTCCCGGAAAAAAAATTACGATTAATATGGCTCCTGCCGATTTAAGAAAGGAGGGTTCTTCTTATGATTTAAGTATTGCTGTGGGAATTTTAGCAGCTTCCAATCAAATAGTTGCAGAAAGTTTGAAAGAATTTATCATCATGGGTGAACTTTCGTTGGATGGCGGATTAATGCCGATAAAAGGAGTTTTACCAATTGCTATTAAAGCAAGAGAAGAAGGATTTAGAGGAATTATTTTACCAAAACAGAATACTAAGGAAGCAGCCATAGTCAACAATTTAGAAGTTTATGGAGTTGAAAATATTAAAGAAGTCATCGATTTTTTTAATGAAGGAATTCCACTTGAAAGAACTGAAATTGATACCCGAAAAGAATTTCAAGAAAAAATAAATGATTTTCCTTTTGATTTTTCTGAAGTAAAAGGACAGGAAACCGCAAAACGAGCCATGGAAGTTGCAGCAGCTGGTGGACACAATATTATATTAATTGGACCTCCAGGAAGCGGAAAAACCATGTTGGCAAAAAGAGTTCCCAGTATTTTGCCTCCATTAACCTTGAAAGAGGCTTTAGAAACTACAAAAATTCATTCTGTAGCCGGAAAAATAGGAACAGAAACTTCATTAATGACGATTCGTCCATTTAGAAGTCCGCATCATACGATTTCGGATGTTGCCTTAGTTGGTGGCGGAAGTTATCCACAACCTGGAGAAATTTCTTTAGCGCACAATGGTGTTTTGTTTTTGGATGAAATGCCGGAATTTAAAAGAACTGTGCTTGAAGTAATGCGTCAACCTTTGGAAGATAGGGTTGTTACGATTTCGAGAGCAAAATTTACGGTAAATTATCCAGCAAGTTTTATGTTAGTTGCCAGCATGAATCCTTCTCCGTCCGGATTTTTTCCCGATGATCCTAACAATACTTCTACAGTTTTTGAAATGCAGCGTTATTTGAATAAAATTTCAGGACCTCTTTTGGACAGAATTGATATTCATGTGGAGGTTCAAAAAGTGGAATTCGAGCAACTTTCGGATAAAAGAAAAGGCGAAAACAGTTTAAATATTCGGGAAAGAGTTTTGAAAGCAAGGGAAATTCAAACCGAAAGATATCAGGATTTAGAAATCAATTACAACGCGCAAATAGGACCGAAAGAAATTGAAAAATTTTGTGAATTGGATTCCACATCTCAGAATTTGATAAAAATGGCAATGGAAAAGCTAAATCTTTCCGCAAGAGCTTATGATCGTATTTTGAAAGTTGCCAGAACTATTGCCGATTTGGAAAATTCAGAAAGAATATCATCGGATCATATTTCGGAGGCGATACAATACCGAAGTTTGGATCGTGAATTTTGGAGTGTGTAATTTCATAAAAAATTTTACGCATAAAAAAACTCGGAAGAAATTTCTTCCGAGTTTTTTGTTTGTTAAAAATTTATTTTTTCTTTTTGTAAAGTTCGGTTCCTTTTACCGGTTTTGTTGGGCTGTCTGCGGTAACGAACATCATTTCCTCTACCAATCTTCTTGCTCCTGCAAATTTATCGATAACCCACATTACATAACGAGAATCTACGTTAATGGTTTTTTGCCATTCTTCCTCGAAAACGATATCTCCGGAAAGTGCTTCAGAATTTCCATCAAAAGCAATTCCGATTAAGTTACCATCTGCATCAATAACCGGAGAACCGGAATTTCCACCTGTAATATCATTGTTGGACAAGAAATTTACCGGCATATAACCTGCAGCATCCGCATAAACTCCGTAATCTCTCATGGCATTCAAATCCATTAATCTTTTCGGAAGATCGAATTCTTCATCTCCTTTTTTATATTTTGCAACCATTCCGTCCATATCGGTGTAGAAATTATCGGAAATTCCGTCGTATTTTCTATCATCACGTTTTGGAAGACGGTCTACTTTTCCATAAGTTAATCTCATCGTAGAATTGGCATCTGGATAGAATTTCTTGTTTGGAAAGGCTTTTCTAAGTCCATCAAGATAAATTCTGTTATTTTTTGCAAAATTGTCTTCTACTTTCACATAACGATCAACCAAAAGTTTTTGGTCCGCTACTACTTTATTAGCCAATCTGTAAAGAGGATCCGCATCTAAAGTTAAACGATTTGGTTTGTTAATAAATTTCTGAACAGAAAGTTTGTTAGCAAAAATAGAAGAGTGAGCTTGTAAAGAAAGATTTTTAGCATCTAAATTTAGAATTGCAGGAAGTCCAACATCTGAGTTTACTCTTTGTTGATACAAATTAACTAAAGAATTTAACATTTCTCCTTCCAATTCTGCATTGAAATCTTCATACATTTCAGCAGTAGCTTTTTCAACATCCGCTTTCATCGCTAATCTTCCCTGAAGATCTTGTGCAGCATAAGTTTTTAATAAAGCGCCCAATTGATAAGCAATTCCAAAATATTGAGAATTTCTTTGAAGATTTAATCCATACATTCTTTCCACATTTCTGTTGGAAACTTGTTTGTAATAAGCACCCATATTTTCTAGGATACCGCTGTACATTTCATTTCCTGGTTGTACAGCCCAAGCTCTGAATTTGTCTTCTTCAGCCATTTTTGCGCTAATGGTACTGTTTTTATCAACGGCATCAATAGTTCCTTGTCTGTTTTTCCAATAATTTGCAACAGAAGCGTATTGGGAGGCGTAATTCAACCTTGTGGCATCGCTTTTATCCATGTGTTTTTTCATAACATCCATGGAAAGTTTAGAAGCTTCAACCCAAGCTGGATAATCTTTGGTTACCATTTGCTCAATTCCATAAGATGTAAGATAACGGTTGGTTCTTCCTGGATAACCTAAAATCATCGCAAAATCTCCAGGTTTTACTCCTTTTAGAGAAACAGGTAAGAAATGTTTAGGTTTTAGCGGAACGTTTTTAGGATTATATTCTGCAGGATTTCCATTTGCATCTCCATAAACTCTGAAAACTGAAAAATCGGCAGTATGTCTTGGCCATTCCCAGTTATCCGTATCGCCACCAAATTTTCCTAAAGAAGAAGGCGGAGCTCCTACCAAACGAACGTCTTTATAATCTTGATATACAAAATAGTAAAATTCATTTCCATTAAAGAAATCTCTTACCACAACAGTATACTTTCCGTTTTCAGAATTTTCTGCCTGTATTGCTTTATATTCAGCATTAATAACATCTCTTCTTTCCTGAGCAGTCATGTTATTATTCAGTTTCGAATTAATTCTTGAGGTAGCATCATCCATTCTTACCAAAAATCTTACATAAAGATCTTTAGCATTGAACTCATCACCCTGTTTCATTGCCCAGAAACCGTTAGTAAGGTAATCTTTTTCTGGTGTGGAAGCTGCAGCAATAGCATCATATCCACAGTGATGATTGGTGAAAATTAATCCTTTGTCGGAAACGATTTCTCCGGTACAAAAACCACCAAAACTAACAATGGCATCTTTCAAAGAAGATTGGTTAACAGAATAAATTTCTTCAGGGGTTAAGTGAAGTCCTTCTTTCTGCATATCAACACCATTAAGACGCTTGATAAGCATCATCAACCACATTCCTTCATCAGCACGCATCTGTGCGAAGCTCAAAAGAAATGTAAAAAGTAAAAATATTCTTTTCATTTTCATAAATAAATTTAATGCGCTAATTTAATAATTTATAATAGATTACAATAAGTGTCATTTTTTGGGGATATGTTACGAAAAAAGTCCCCAAAATTTTGGAGACTTTTTATTATATTTTTAAAATTTTACTTTACAATCGTCATTTCATTCAACAAATGACCTGCACCAGCAAATTTGTCGATTACCCAAAGTACAAATCGGGAATCAACGTTGATGGTTTTTTGCCATTCTTTTTCGAAAACAATATCTCCAGAAAGGGCTTCTGAATTTCCATCGAATGCCAAACCAATTAATTCGCCATTCCCGTTCATAATTGGTGAACCAGAATTTCCTCCGGTAATATCATTATCTGAAAGGAAATTTACAGGAAGATAACCTGCAGGATCTGCATATTGTCCATAATCCTTATTAGCAGCTAAATCCAAAAGTCTTTGCGGAAGATCGAATTCTTCATCACCTTTTTTGTATTTCGCAACCATTCCAGTCATATCCGTATAAAAATTATTGGTAACACCGTAATAATTTCTGTCTTCACGGATTGGTAATTTATCTACTTTTCCAAAAGTAACTCTCATCGTTGAATTGGCATCAGGATAAAAATCTTGATCAGGGTGCGATTTTCTTAAACCATCGAAATACAAACGGTTATTGATAGAAAACTGATCATCCTGAGCTAAATATTTATCGCCTAAATTTTTAGAATCTGCAGAATATCCATTGGCAATTTTTAAAAGAGCGTCGCTTGCTAATTTATTGCTGTCAGGATTGTTTAAGAAATTCATTGCTGAAGCTTTTGTAGCAAAAATTGAATTTTTAGCAACGTCGTCTAACAAAGCAGGATTAATCGTTTGTAAAGATGGAGCTGCAGCTTCATTTCTTACTTTATCTCTGTATAGTTGCACCATAGTTTTCAACATTTCCTGTTCTAATGCAGGGTTGAATTTTTCATACATCGCATCAATTCTGTCTGCTATGGTTTTTTTGGTTGCTGCTTTTTTCGCAGCATCAGTTTCATTTAGATAACCTTTAAAAGCGGAACCTAAACTAATGGCATAAGAAAGATATTTTGAATTTCTGGTCATTTGAGCTGCATAATTTCTTTCAACACCTCTTGCAGAAGTTGCAAAATAATATCCTTTTATATCGTTAAGGACATTTCCGTAAAGTTCTTTGTTTTCAGATTTTTCTGCCCAGTTTTGGAAAGTTTGCTCTACTTTCTGTTTGTCGCCAATCGTATTGTTTTTGTTTACAGATTCAATAGTTCCGGCTCTATTTTTCCAATAATTGGCTACTGAAGCATATTGTGAAGCGTAATTCAATTTTGTGGCTTGGTCACGATCCATATATTTTTTCATCACATCCATTGCGGTTTTGGAAGCTTCCACCCAACCTGGATAATCTTTGTTCACCATTTGTGAAATTCCGTAAGAAGTCATAAAACGGTTGGTTCTTCCAGGATAACCAATAATCATCGTAAAATCTCCTGGTTTTAATGGTTTAATCGAAACCGGAAGGTGATGTTTTGGTTTCATTGGGATGTTGTTCGGAGAATATTCTGCCGGATTTCCGTTGGCATCGGTATAAACTCTGAAAACCGAAAAATCGCCTGTATGTCTTGGCCATTCCCAGTTATCTGTATCTCCGCCGAATTTACCTACGGAATTTGGAGGAGTTCCTACCAAACGAACGTCTTTAAAATCTTGATAAACAAAATAATAAAACTCATTTCCGTTGAAAAAATCTTTTACAACAACGGTATATTTTCCATTTTCAGAATTTTCGTTTTGGATCATTTTATATTCTGCATCAATGATATCTCTTCTTTCTTTTGCAGACATTCCGTTATTCAACTTAGCGTTAATTCGGGATGTTACATCGTCCATTCTTACTAAAAATCTTACAGAAAGTCCTTTTGCAGAAAGCTCTTCTTTATTGTTTTTTGCCCAAAAACCGTTGGTAAGATAATCGTGTTCAGGAGATGAAAGCGCCGCAATAGAGCCATATCCACAATGGTGATTGGTGAAAATAAGTCCTTCTTTCGAAACGATTTCTGCAGTACAGCCTCCACCAAACTGAACAATAGCATCTTTTAAGCTTGAATTGTTGGCGGAATAAATTTCCTCAGCGGTAAGTTTTAACCCTTTTTTCTGAAGATCTTGTCCATTTAATCTCTTGATAAGCATCATCAACCACATGCCTTCATCTGCTCTCATTTGAACAAAACTTAGAAGAAAAGTGGATAATAAAAATAATTTTTTCATAAATTTTTAAATTAATTTTTCGCAATTTACTCATTTTTTGGCGCATTTTTGGAATTAAAGATTTCAAAAATTTCATCATGAAAGGGTTTTTTTTAATTTCTACCATTTTTATTATGATGGGTTGCTCCCCAAAAATTCAACATCATAAATCTATTAAAAGATCATGGATGTTAGTTGAATTTGCGGAGTATTCCAAAGAATTTTTAATAAAAAATAAAGCAGAATTAAGACTTTCTAATTTCCCAAATGAAAGAAACAAGGATGTGGTATTTTTAGGGTGCAACACTATTTTTTTGAAAACAAAATTTAAAGAAAATGGAATTTGCCAATTTTCAAACATTGAAACCACAGAAAAGTTTTGTACAGATAAAATGCAATTAGAAGCAGACTTTATAAAACAGCTTCCTAAAATGATAAATTATAAAATTGAAGGTCATTTCCTCACATTTTCCGATGGAAAAGATAATAGAATGAAATTTGTGGCCTCAGATTGGGATTAAAAATATAAAATTATGAACCCTGAAATTATTGGATTTATCGCAGGAGGCTTGTCATCCGCACTTTTTATTCCGCAAATTTTAAAAATTTTAAAAGAAAAATCCGCTGAAGAAATTTCTTTGCTTACCGCAATTATCGGCATTGTAAGTTCCTGTTTGTGGCTTTGGTACGGAATCTTGCAAGAACATATCTCAATGATAGTCACCAACAGTATCTCTGCAATTGCCACTATTATTTTAATTATCCTTAAATTAATTTATAAAAAACAAAAAACATAAATTTGTAAAAATCAGTAAGAAAGAACGAATTTTATGCTCGAAAAAAAAGAACATCTCTACGAAAAAGCTGTTTTGGTCGGCTTAATTACCAAAGATCAGGACGAAGAAAAACTCACCGAATATCTCGACGAACTTCAATTTTTGGCTTTTACAGCAGGAGCTGAAGTAGAAAAGAGATTTACTCAAAAATTGTCGCAACCCGATTCCAAAACGTTTGTTGGAAAAGGAAAAATGGAAGAAATCCGTGATTTTGTAGCTGAATACGAAATAAATACCGTCATTTTTGATGATGAACTTTCACCTTCCCAATTGAAAAATTTGGAAAAGGAAATTAATGTAAAAATTTTGGACAGAACAAATTTAATTCTCGACATTTTCGCACAAAGAGCCCAAACTTCTTATGCAAGAACTCAGGTTGAACTCGCTCAATATGAATATCTTCTACCTCGATTAACCAGAATGTGGACTCACTTGGAACGTCAAAGAGGCGGAATCGGAATGCGTGGTCCCGGAGAAACGGAAATTGAAACCGACCGAAGAATTATCCGCGACCGAATTTCTTTATTAAAGGAAAAATTAAAAACCATCGACAAACAAATGGCAACGCAAAGACAAAATCGTGGAAAAACGGTTCGTGTCGCATTGGTTGGTTACACAAACGTTGGAAAATCAACGTTGATGAATGCTATTTCCAAATCTGAAGTTTTTGCCGAAAATAAATTGTTTGCAACGTTAGACACGACGGTTAGAAAGGTCGTGATCGGAAATCTCCCTTTTTTGTTGACCGACACCGTTGGTTTTATCCGAAAACTTCCGACGCAATTGGTGGAAAGTTTCAAATCAACTTTGGATGAGGTTCGTGAAGCGGATCTTTTAATTCATGTGGTGGATATCTCACATGAAAGTTTTGAAGATCATGTGGAAAGTGTCAATCAGATTCTTCAGGAAATTGATGCTCATAGAAAACCAACGATAATGGTTTTTAATAAAATTGATGATTTTTCCTACGAAAAAAAGGATGAAGATGATTTAACACCTTCTAGCCGGAAAAATATTTCTCTGGAAGAGTGGAAAAAAACTTGGATGGCGAAATCTAAATTTCCAACGGTTTTCATCTCGGCTTTAACGAAAGAAAATTTCCCTGAAATGAAAAAACTAATTTACGATGAAGTTCTGAAAATCCATATTTCGAGATTTCCTTACAACGACTTTTTGTTTGAGTATTATGATGATGAAGAGTAAAGTCGTTGAGGGGTAAAGAAGTAAAGAATTAATTTATGCATACTTATTATTTCGAAAAACTGGAGGTTTGGAAAGCAGCAAGAATTTTTGTCAAGGAAATTTATCTTGTCACCGAATTTTTTCCTGAAAAAGAAAAATTTGGAATAACCAATCAAATTCGAAGAGCAAGTTTAAGCATAACCGCAAATATTGCGGAAGGATTTTCCAGAAATTCAAATCAAGAAAAAGCATGATTTATCAATATTTCATATAGCTCGTGCGTAGAAGTCATTAATTTTCTTATTCTTTCTATGGATTTGGGATTTTTATCTAAAGAAAAATACATTGAACTAAGATAATCCACAGAATCAATAACCGCACAACTCAATGCTTTACACAAAACTCTAACACCAAAAATTTAACTTTACTCCTTCACTTCTCAACCTCTTTACCAATGATTGTCCAAGACATAAAAAAAGCTCTCCAAGATTTATCCATTCCGGAAAAAGCGGCATTTTTCCCAAGATTTTTCAAAGCCGGAAAAGGAGAATATGCGGAGGGTGACCAATTTATAGGTGTAACGGTTCCTGATCAAAGGAAAATTGTAAAAGAATATTTCAAAAAAATTTCTTTGGACGAAATTGGAGAATTATTGTCTTCAAAAATCCATGAACATCGTCATACCGCTTGTTTAATTTTGGTGTCAAAATTTGAAAAATCAAAAGATGAAAAAGAGAAAAAAGACATCGTAAAATTCTATCTCAAAAATAAAAAGCACATCAACAATTGGGATTTGGTGGACAATTCTTGCTACAAAATTTTGGGAAGACATTGTTTTGAGAACGAGGACGATTCCATTCTACGAAAACTTTCCGACGAAGATAATTTGTGGAGCAAAAGAATGGCGATTGTTTCCACGATGTGGCATGTGAAAAAAGGAAAATTCGAATTAACGAAAGAATTGGCTCTAAAAAACCTTTTTCATGAACACGATTTAATGCACAAAGCGAACGGTTGGCTTTTACGAGAAATGGGCGAAAAAAATGAACAAGAATTGTTGATTTTCCTCAAAACGCATCATCAAAAAATGCCGAGAACTTCCCTTCGGTACGCTATTGAAAAGTTGGATGAAAATTTACGCCAAGACTTTTTAAAAGGAAGAATTTGATGCAAGATTTTCTAACACTGAAAAATATTTTACATTATTTTTTCCATTTTATTTTCCCCGTTTTTGTTGCTTTGATTTTTTTCAAAAAAAATTGGAAAAAAGCATATTTAATCATGCTCGCAACGATGTTGGTGGATTTGGATCATCTTTTTGCTAACCCCATTTTTGATCCCGATAGAAACAGCATTGGTTTTCACTTTCTGCATTCTTATCCCGCAATTGCGATTTATCTTTTAGGGTGTATTTTCACCAAAAGAAATTTCAGAATTATTTTTCTCGGCCTTTTGTTGCACATGGCAACAGATTTTGCCGATTTTTTTGTTTTTTAATAAGGATATTCTTAAGGTGGAAAACAAAAAATCCGGAAAGTTTCCGGATTTCATATTTGTAATTTAATTTCTTAAAAAGTTGTCGCTAAATTCGCTTCGTCTTTTTCTTCAGACATAATTCTTTTAGCAAATCTAAATCTTGGTGTCCAATAGGAATCATTAAATAAAGAAGAAATCATTACGCCTCTTGAAGTGGCAGAATGAATAAATCTAACATCGCCATCTTCGGTAACTTCTTCTACAATTCCTACATGAGAAATTCTTCCTCTTCCGTGAGAAAAGAAAACTAAATCTCCTTTCTGTAAATCTTCCTTTTCAACTCTTTCACCTTCTTGTGCCTGCGAAGCGGCAACTCTTGGCAAGTCAATTCCTGTAGCAGCGCCAAAAACAGACAAAACAAATGCAGAACAGTCAATTCCATTTCTTGTAGTTCCTCCGTATCTGTACGGAGTTCCTAAATAGGTTTGTGCTTCTTCCAGAATAGCGTCGATCAATTTCGCATGTTTTACTGCTCTTTCAATAGCTGCGTTTTTCACTTCTTTATTAAATGAAGCGACTTTTGCAATTTTTTCGGAAGCGAAACTGTTGATAAGATCCTTTTTATTTTGTTCTAATCTCTTAGAATCAATAGAGGCAAGTTTGGCACCTGTTTTGTATTCTTTATTGTAGATAGTTGGTTCGGAAACCGTGTAATTTGTAACGCAAGATTGTAGTGAAAATACAGAAGTAATTACAGTTAAGTAAAATAAAACTCTTTTCTTCATATATATTAATTATCCGTGTTAAATGTTGTGGTTTTGTCTCAAATGCAGAACAAAAGTAGATAAAACACCTAAAATCGCTATGAAATGCGGTGGTATGAACATTTTATTTAACACATTTTAACATAATTTTTGGTTATGTTAAAACAAAATAAACCGCAAACCCTTTATTTAGGTGTTTGCGGTTTTTATTTTATTAAGGTTTTTTAACATTTTCGAGGCGAGATACTGTAAATAATACAATAGCATTTTGAAATTCTGTAATATTATTTCATTTAATTTTGTTAAACTTTAATCGGAAATTTGAAAGAATCACTTTAATGATGGGGTTTTGTCAAATATTATTTGTTAACTGTTTTTTTTCTCAATACCTTTCCCGATTAAGCTTATCCTAAGTTTTAAAATGATGGCAAAAATTAAACAAAAATTCTATGTTTTTTAAATAGACTTAAGAGAATTTCAATTGGATAATTCGGAAATATTTTAAAATATATTTTATAAAAAAACCTGCACGAAGCAGGTTTATAAATTATCTTGTAAAAAGAAGTTCTCGGTATTTGGTTAATGGCCAAAGTTCGTCATCAACCATCATTTCAAGCGAATCCGCCGCTTCTCTGATTTTTTCAAATCTTGGTTTTACCTCATTGCAATAGCTTTCCGCTTGCTTTTGACCATGCAGATCGGAAGCTTTGTCTTTTGCGATAAGTAATTCATCAACGCCTACTTTAATTTGGTGGACGTTATCAGAAATTAATTTTATTAATTCAATTTGTTCTTTTGCCAAAGGCTTGAAGTCTTTG
>JAEZWE010000202.1 GCA_023420435.1 Bacteroidota bacterium | reverse complement strand
CGGCAAATTGTGCAGTGCTTATTGTTTCCGAAAAACTTTTGGACGATAAAAAATATTTTCCTACCATTATCGCTGTTGAAGATGCTTATCTTTCTTTTCAAGTTTTGATGAATCTTTATCAGCAGATGAAAGGTCGCAAAACAGGTATTGAAGAAGGTTCTTTTTTCCACCCTACTGCTGAAGTTGGGGAAAATGTCTATGTTGGTGCATTTTCCTATGTTTCCGAAAAAGCAAAAATTGGTGACGGATCCCAAATTTATCCACAAGTTTATATCGGTAAAAATGTGAAAATTGGTAAAAACTGTATTATTTACAGTGGTGCCAGAATTTATGATTACTGCGTGGTTGGGGACAATTGTATTATCCATTCCAATACGGTTTTAGGAAGTGATGGCTTTGGTTTTCAACCTACACCAAATGGTTTTGAGAAAATTCCACAATTAGGAAATGTCGTTTTAGAAGATCATGTGGAAATTGGCTCAAATTGTTCTATTGACCGTGGTACTATTGGTTCAACAATTATTGGAAAAG
Organism: Bacteroidota bacterium; assembly: GCA_023420435.1. Taxonomy (GTDB): domain Bacteria; phylum Bacteroidota; class Bacteroidia; order Flavobacteriales; family Weeksellaceae; genus JAEXBA01. The sequence goes on along the minus strand of JAEZWE010000202.1, from coordinate 7,859 downwards.
GAACAAAAATCGATAATCTGATTCAAATTGCGCACAATGTGAAAATTGGTCAAAATAATGTTATTGCAGCACAAGCCGGAATTGCAGGTTCTACAGTTATTGGAGATTGGAACCAAATTGGAGGTCAGGTTGGAATTGTTGGACATATCAAAATTGGAAATCAAGTGAAAATTCAAGCGCAAAGTGGTGTGAATAACAATACTGAAGATGGTTCCATACTTTATGGTTCACCCGCAATTTCTGCAAGCGATTATCGTAGAAATTATGTTCATTTCAGGAATTTTACTGAAATCGTAGAAAGAATTAATAAATTAGAAAAAAACTCAAAAGAAAAATCGGATGAGTGATATGCAAAAAACCCTGAAAGAGGAAGTTTCCTTATCAGGAATTGGACTTCATACAGGTAAAGAAGTTAGTCTTACCATTAAACCTGCAAAAGAAAATACAGGATTTGTTTTTGTAAGAACTGATCTCGAAGGACATCCGCAGGTGGAGGCCGATGTAAATTATGTAACGACCACGGAAAGAGGGACAACGCTGGAAAAGTTGGGGGTAAGAATTCATACTTGCGAACATCTTTTGGCGGCTTTAGTTGGGTGCGATATTGATAACGCAATTATGGAGATGAATTCTGCAGAACCTCCCATTTTGGATGGTTCTTCTAAATTTTTCGTAGAAGCTATTGAAAATGCTGGTATCGTTGAACAACAGCAACCTCGTGAGTATTTGGTGGTAAAAGAAGTAATGAATTATGTTGATCCGCAAACCGGTTCAGAAATTACCATCATCCCTTCCGAAAATTACGAGATCACAACCATGGTTGATTTTGGAACTAAAGTCTTAGGAACCCAAAATGCCACCTTAAAAGATATTTCTGAATTTAAAGAAGAAATCTCATCCGCAAGAACTTTTTCTTTTTTGCATGAATTGGAGATGCTTTTGGATGCCGGTTTAATAAAAGGCGGAGATATTTCTAATGCGATTGTTTATGTAGATAAAGAACTAACTCCGGAAACGGCAGAAAAATTGAAAAAAGCTTTCGGAAAAGATGATATTTCCATAAGACCAAACGGAATTTTAGATAATTTAACGCTCAATTTTCCGAACGAAGCAGCAAGACATAAATTATTGGATGTTATTGGCGATTTGGCTTTAACGGGCGTAAAAATTAAAGGTAAAATAATAGCCAATAAACCCGGACATTTTGTAAATACACAATTTGCAAAAAAATTGAACCGACAGTGGAAACTTCAGAAAAAGAAAAACGTTCCGGATTTTGATATTTATAAAGAACCCGTTTTTGACATCAACGGAATTATGCGTTTAATGCCTCATCGTTATCCTTTTCTTCTAATTGATAAAGTTTTGGAACTTTCTGATTCACATGTTGTGGGTCTTAAAAATGTAACCTTCAATGAGCCTTTCTTTGTGGGACATTTTCCGAAAGAACCTGTAATGCCGGGAGTTTTGCAAGTGGAAGCTTTAGCACAAACCGGTGGAATTTTGGTTTTAGCCAGCGTTCCGGATCCGGAAAATTATTCTACTTATTTTATTAAAATTGATAAAGTAAAATTCAAAAGAAAAGTAGTTCCCGGAGATACTTTAATTTTTAAAATTGAACTAATAGAACCCATCCGTAGAGGAATTGTTCACATGCAAGGATATGGTTATGTTGGAGACAGTATTGCTGTAGAAGCAGAACTCATGGCACAAGTTGCAAAAAATAAAACTGAGTAAAAACTTATGATCCATCAACTCGCAGCCGTAGATAAACGTGCAAAAATTGGCAAAAATGTAATTGTAGAACCTTTTACAACCATTGCAGCGGATGTTATAATTGGAGAAGGAACTTGGATAGGGCCTAATGTAACCATCATGGATGGAACAAGAATTGGAAAAAATTGCAGAATTTTTCCTGGAACGGTTCTCGGCGCAATTCCTCAAGATTTAAAATTTGATGGTGAAGATACCCAGGTTATTATTGGTGACGGAACAACCATTCGTGAATGTGTTACAGTAAACAGAGGAACAAAAGCGTTAGGTTATACCAAAATTGGAAGTGAATGTCTTATTATGGCCACTTCTCATATTGCACACGATTGTATTATCGGAAATAACGTGATCATTGTTAACGGATGCGGAATTGCCGGACATGTAGAAATTGGAGATTTTACCATTATGGGCGGTCTTTCAGCAGTGCATCAGTTCGGTAAAATTGGAAAACACGTTATGATTTCCGGCGGAACTTTGGTAAGAAAGGACATTCCTCCTTACATTAAAGTGGCAAGAGAACCGATGAGTTATGCCGGAATTAATTCGGTTGGATTAAGAAGAAGAGGTTTCAATAATGAGAAAATCTTCGAAATTCAGAAAATTTATAGATATCTTTTTCAGATGAAGATGAATGTAACACAAGCTTCAGCAATAATTGAAAAAGAAATGCTTCCAACAGCAGAAAGAGACGAGATTTTAGAATTTATCAAAAATTCGCCACGAGGAATTGTAAAAGGTTACGGAACTGCAAAAGAACAATAACATGAAAAATATATTTTTTTTACTTCTGACCTTTGGTCTTTGCAATGCACAGCAAACCGAAAAATTACCTGTAAAAAAGAAAGATTCTCTTGCTTTTTCAAATTCTAATGAAATTCTGTCTTCCACTAAAAAACATTTAAAGGTTAAAAATGAAGATCCTTTAAAATTTTCCGAAATTAGAAAAAATGAAATGGAACTTTTGAGGAATGTACACAATTTTAATTCTTTCGGTGGAAGTGCATTATCTCCTTATCATTACAACTTAAATAATTTTTTTAACACAAATCCGGTTCAAATCAGCGGAGATATGTTGATGAACTTACCTATTCATAAAAAATAAAAACAAATATTAAATTTTAATGGCAACAAGTAACGATATCAAAAAAGGCATGTGCATGGAGTACAGCAATGATATTTACAAAGTAATCGAATTTCTTCACGTAAAACCAGGAAAAGGTCCGGCTTTCGTAAGAACAAAACTAAAATCGGTAACCAACGGAAAAGTGATTGATAATACTTTTTCTGCAGGTCACAAAATTGATGAAGTAAAGGTAATTACAAGAAAATTCAATTATCTGTATGATGATGAAAACGGATTCCACTTCATGAACAACGACGATTTCTCTCAGCTTTACCTAAATAAAGATATGATTGAAAACGCACAATTCATGAAAAATGGGGAAGAAGTAACCATTATTTTGAAAGAAGCTGATGAAACGCCGCTTTCTGCAGAAATTCCACCAACCGTTTATTTAGATGTTGTTGAAGCAGATCCAGGAGTAAAAGGAAATACCGCAACTAATGCTTTGAAAAATGCAATTGTAGAAACCGGAGCGAGAGTGATGGTTCCACTTTTTATTGAAGCTGGAGATAAAATTAAAGTGAATACAGAAGACGGTTCTTATCTTGAAAGAGTGAAAGAATAAATTTCTCAAAAAAATATTTTCAAAAATCGGTTTACAGCAATGTGAACCGATTTTTGTATTTTTATCAGCAAAATTTTTCAATGACTTTTCAACAGCCACAAACACTAAAAAACATCGCAGAAATCATCAATTCAAAATTTGTTGGAGCAGAAAACTTCCCTGTTTTGGGAACCAACGAAATTCACATGGTTCAACCTGGAGAAATTGTCTTTGTGAATCATCCCAAATATTACGATAGAGCACTGAATTCTCCAGCAACCATTATTTTAATTGATAAAGAAGTGGATTGTCCAGAAGGAAAAGGGCTTTTAATCTCCGATGATCCTTTTAGAGATTTTAATAAAATTAATACCCATTTTACAAGAATTTCAAATTTTCGGGAAGAACTTCATGATTTGGAAGTGGGTGAAGGAACTTTTATTCATCCTTCCGTAACCATTGGAAATGAGGTGAAAATTGGTAAAAACTGCCATATTTTCCCAAATGTTGTGATTGGTGACAGAACGGAAATTGGGGATCATGTGATTATTCAGGCCAATACTGTTTTAGGAGGAGATGCTTTTTATTACAGAAAACTGGATGGTAATTTTGATCGTTTAATTTCTGTTGGAAATGTAGTCATCGAAAATAATGTTGAAATTGGAAATTGTTGTACCATTGATCGTGGAGTTACGGCTTCTACAATTATTGGTGAAGGTTCAGTTTTGGATAATCAGATTCAGATAGGACATGATACGATTATCGGAAAAAAAGTTTTAATTGCTTCCCAAACCGGAATTGCTGGTTGTTGCGTAATTGAAGATGAAGTTACCATTTGGGGACAAGTTGGAATGGCTTCCGGAGTTCGAATTGAAAAGGGAACTGTGCTTCTAGCAAAATGTGGAGCCAACCGAAATTTGAAAAAAGGAACTTATTTTGGACCCATTGCGGAAGAATTTAAGCAGTATTTAAGAAAAGAAGTGAAGTTAAAGAATTTGTAAATTCTCATTTTCTTTTGAGTAAAAATCAAATTTTATTGAGTAAATTTGTAAAATTTAAAAATTAAAAAAAATAAATTAAATAAAACAAAAATGTCAGTATTAGTAAACAAAGATTCTAAAGTAATCGTACAAGGATTCACAGGAACTGAAGGAACTTTCCACGCAGAACAAATGATTGAATACGGAACGAACGTTGTAGGTGGTGTAACTCCGGGAAAAGGAGGTTCTGAACATCTTGGAAAACCCGTTTTCAACACGGTTGCTGAAGCAGTTGAAAAAGCAGGAGCAAATGTTTCTATTATTTTCGTTCCGCCAGCATTTGCTGCAGATGCTATTATGGAAGCTGCAGATGCAGGAATTAAAGTAATTGTTGCGATCACAGAAGGAATTCCTGTTGCTGATATGGTAAAAGTAAAATCATACATTGTTGATAGAGATTGTCGTTTAATTGGTCCAAACTGTCCTGGAGTTATTACTTCTGATGAAGCAAAAATAGGAATTATGCCAGGTTTTGTTTTCAAAAAAGGAAAAGTTGGAATCGTTTCAAAATCTGGAACTTTAACTTATGAAGCTGCAGACCAAGTGGTAAGAGCTGGTTTTGGAGTATCTACAGCAATTGGAATTGGCGGAGATCCAATTATCGGAACAACAACAAAAGAAGCTTTGGAGTTGTTTATCAACGATCCGGAAACTGAAGCTGTGGTAATGATTGGAGAAATTGGTGGTTCTTTAGAAGCAGAAGCAGCAAGATGGTATAAAGCTAGTGGTTCTAAAAAACCTGTTGTTGGTTTTATTGCAGGACAAACTGCACCAAAAGGAAGAACCATGGGTCATGCAGGAGCTATTGTTGGTGGTGATGAAGATACAGCGCAAGCAAAAATGGCGATTATGAGAGAAAACGGAATTACCGTGGTAGATTCTCCAGCAGATATCGGTGCTACTGTTGCAAAAGTTTTAGGATAATATTTCAAAAATATTTAAAATAATTACGGCGAGCCTTTGGCTCGCCGTAATTATTTTTTCTATAAAATTTTAAAAAATCAACTTTTTAGCCATTTCCAAATTTCCTTGAAAGAAGCCTTATTTCCATACATGAGGATTCCCACTCTATAAATTTTTCCTGCAACGTAAATCATTAAAATCGTTGAAACAATTAAAAGAAACATCGATAGCAAAATTTGCCAAACAGGAACGCCAAACGGAATTCTTGCGACCATTGCAACCGGTGATGTAAAAGGAATGATCGAAAGCCAAAAACCCATAGGTCCATCAGGATTGTTGATTGTGGTGAAACTTCCGTAAACGCCAATCATTAAAGGAATGATAGCAAAAAGCGTAAATTGCTGTGTTTCCGTTTCATTGTCCACAGCCGAACCAATGGCAGCATACATTGAACTGTAGAAAATATATCCAAAAAGAAAAAAGAAAATAAAAACGATAATAATTAAAGGAAAATTCATTTCCAATAAAGTGTGGGAAACTTCAGTCGCTATTTGTTGAAAATCCATTTTGTCGACCATTTCCTCACTTCCTTTTGGAATTTGATTTTTCATCGCAGCAAATCCTGTATTCAGAAATATGGCACCAAAAACAGCCATCGTAATCCAAACTACAAATTGAGTTAAAGCCACAAAAGTTACACCTAGAATTTTTCCCATCATCAGTTCAAAAGGCTTAACTGAAGAAATGATAATTTCGACAACACGGTTATTTTTTTCCTCAAGAACACTTCGCATCACACGAACTCCATAGATGATAATGAACATAAAGGTTGCATACATCAAAATCATTCCCAGAATATATTTTACTCCAAAATCCATATCCGAATCCACTTTTGAGTCTTCGGAAATGCTTTCTGTTTTTAAGTCGAATTTTTTATCCAGATTGATAATTTGATCTTCCTGAATATTGAGCGCATGAATTTTTTCTTTCCGAATAATTTCCGACAAATCTGAAATAATTTGCTGCTTGGTTTCAAAGCCAATTTTATTATTCAGGATCAGTTTTGAATTTTTTTCTAATTCATCAAAATTCTGATTTATTAAAGGCGCAATAATCAATAAACCGGTGGTTCCTTCCATTTCCTTTAGTCCTGAAATCATTTGTTTTTCAGAATTTTCCGGAACGTAGATGTATTTTAAATTTTCTTCAGATTTTAGTTCTTTTTGGAAAAGTTTACTTTTATCAATGACATTAATTGTCGTTTCAGTTTCATTGGCTTTCAACATAAAAGCGATAAAAGCACCAAAAGCAATAACCAGCAATGGCGCTAAAATGGTTAAAATGATGAACGATTTTTTCTTAACCTGAGTTAGAAATTCTCTTTTGGTAATTAAAAGGATATTCTTCATTTAGTTTTCGCTTACGGCATTTATAAAAACTTCGTTCATACTTGGAATTTTTTCATCAAAAGATCTGATATTTCCAATTTTCATTAAATCGCTGAGAAGTTGGTTTTGGTTTTGGTCATTTTTAATTTCAAAAGAAAGAAGGCTGTTTTCATTTTTCAAAGCTTCAATTTTATAATTTTTCTGAAACTCATTCAATAGGTCTTCATTGGCGTTGGAAAGTGTTACTCCAAAAATATTTTTTTTGAATTTTTCTCTTACATCAAACACTTTTCCATCAATAATTTTTTTGGAATTATTGATTAAAGCTACATAATCACACATTTCTTCCACGCTTTCCATTCGGTGTGTGGAAAGGATAATGGTGGTTCCTTTTGCTTTTAAATTTAAAATTTGGTCTTTAATTAAGTTGGCATTTACTGGATCAAATCCTGAAAAAGGTTCATCTAAAATCAATAATTTGGGTTGATGCAAAACGGTGACTACAAATTGTATCTTTTGTGCCATACCTTTGGAAAGTTCCGATAGTTTTTTCTTCCACCACTGATCGATGTTCAGTTGCTCAAACCAATATTTTGCTTCGTGAAGCGCTTGGTTTTTCGTCATGCCTTTCAGTTCGCCAAAATACAAAAGTTGATCTCCAACGGTCATGTTTTTATAAAGTCCGCGTTCTTCCGGCATATAACCAATATCTTGGATGTGGCTGTTTTTTAATTTTTCACCATCAATATAAACTTCTCCGGAATCAGCTTGAGTAATTTGGTTGATGATTCGGATAAAAGATGTTTTTCCAGCTCCATTAGGACCTAAAAGTCCATAAATGCTTCCTTTGGGAACATCAATACTGAAATTGGAAATTGCGGTTTTTTGTCCGGAATTGTAGGTTTTGGTAACGTTTTCTGCTATAAGCATTTCTTAATTTTGAAATTGCGTTAAAATTACGGAAAACAAACGGTTTTAACTTAATGAGAATAAAAAAGAAATCCTGAATTTCTTCAGGATTTTATTTATTGTTTAATGATTTGTTTCACTTTGGTGGTGCCGTCACTTAAGGTATATTTCATTAAGTA
>JAEZWE010000172.1 GCA_023420435.1 Bacteroidota bacterium | reverse complement strand
TCAGTTCTTCCTTTCTCTCGAGGGATTTTTTTGGTTCTTTCTTTTTGTAAAATGGTTTTGAAGCAACATCTTCATCGCCAAAAATATTGGATTGCAACCCGGAGTTATTCTTGAAACGGCTTTCCATCGTTGGATTTACAAATTCCAGATATTTCGCGTCAACTTCACTTAGAAATCTTGAAGGTTCCGCATCAGTGATTTTTCCCCATTGAAATCTTTGAATGGCATAGGTGAAAACCGCCTTTTTTTCAGCTCTGGTTAAGGCGACATAAAATAAACGTCGCTCTTCTTCCAACTCTTCACGGGTGGAAGAACTCATAAAACTTGGGAATAAATTTTCTTCTAATCCCACCAAATGCACCACCGGAAATTCCAAACCTTTGGATAAGTGGATGGTCATTAAAGACACTTTTTCTTCATTTCCATCGTCTTTTTTATCCTGATCGGTGGAAAGGGCAATATTTTCCAAAAAATTGGAAAGTGAAGCATCGCCGTCTTCCAACTGTTGCTGTTCCTCGATAAATCCTTGCATGGAATTCATAAGTTCCTGAATATTTTCTACGCGGGAAATTCCTTCCGGCGTTTGATCGTCTTTCAGATTTTTAATTAAACCGCTTCGTTTCGCCACTTCCATGGCAACATTGTAAACATTTTCATTTTTTAATAAAACCTGAAATGCTTTTATCATCGACCAAAAATCCGATAATTTGGTGATGACACCATTATTTAAACCGAGATTTGGAGCGTAGAATCCAATATTATCTAAAATTTTTGAAAGCGGTAAATTTTGAGAATCTGCAAAAACAATGAGTTTATTTTGCGTAGTATCGCCAATTCCGCGAATCGGATAATTGATAACTCTGAGTAAGGCTTCATTGTCATTTTCATTCACCAAAAGTCGCAAATAAGCCACCAAATCTTTTACTTCTTTCCTTTGATAGAAAGACAATCCACCGTAAACACGATACGGAATTCCTTTTTTTCTAAGTGCATCTTCAAAAGCCCGGGTTTGGGAATTGGTTCGGTACAAAATTGCAAAATCGCTGAATTTTTTCTGATTAAAGTTGTGCTGTTCCCAAATAGAATTCGCCACAAAACTGGCTTCATCCGCATCCGAAAGTGCTCTGTAAACTTTTATTTTTTCGCCTTCTTCGTTATCGCTAAACACATTTTTTTTGAATTGCTGAACGTTTTTTGAAATGACCACATTTGCGGCATTCACAATGTTTTGGGTAGAACGGTAATTTTGTTCCAACGAAACCGTGATTGCATCAGGATAATCTTTTTTGAAATTCAAAATATTGTAAATATTTGCTCCTCGAAAAGAATAAATGGATTGCGCATCGTCTCCAACCACGCAAATATTTTCAAATTTTGAGGCCAAAGCCTTGACAATCAAGTATTGAGAATGATTGGTGTCTTGGTACTCATCCACCAAAATATAGCGGAAACGGTCTTGATATTTTGCTAAAACTTCGGGAAATCTTGTTAATAATTCATTGGTTCTCAATAACAAATCATCAAAATCCATTGCGCCGTTTCGGAAACATTGTTCTACATATTTTTGGTAAATTGTTCCGATGTGTTTTAGGTTAGCGCGTTCGTCAGCTTCCATTAATTCAGGATTATTGAAATAAGCACGAACCGTAATGAGATTATTTTTATAAGTCGAAATCCGGTGCATTACCTTTTTCGGTTTGTAAACATCGGTATCGATATTGAGATCTTTGATGACTTTCTTTAAAACGTTTAATGCATCTTGGGTATCGTAAATGGTAAAATTGGAAGGGAAACCTAAATAATGCGCTTCACTTCTCAAAATTCTTGCAAAAACCGAGTGAAAAGTTCCCATCCAAATACTCCTTGCATCACTTTCGCCCACTACTTTTGCGATACGGTCTTTCATTTCGCGTGCCGCTTTATTGGTAAAGGTTAAAGCCAAAATTTGGAAAGCATCTACTCCATTAGAAATGAGATGTGCAATACGCATCGTGAGAACACGGGTTTTTCCGGAACCGGCACCTGCTAAAACCATGAGTGGTCCTTGAACGGTGGTTACAGCTTCGTATTGGTTTTCGTTGAGTCCTTTAAGATAATCCATTAATTTTTAAAAAAATTGGAGCACAAAAATAAGTTTTTAAAAAGAGAATTCAAATTTTAGAAATGGTGAAAAGAGGCGATGATGATTTATAAAACAATTGTTTAAATGGAAATTTTGTAATAAAAACCACTTCATCAAAAAACTAAAAAGGCACAGTAGTTGTAACTTTAACATCAAATAAAAATAGCCACATGAGTGAAAATATATTATCCCTAGAAGATTTAAAATTTCTGGAAAATTTGTACGCAAAACATGGCTTGGAATTTTTAAGATTTGACGAAACAGGAATAAAAATTAATAATGATGAAATTATTTCCGATGATGTTTCAAGAACAGATTATTTCAATATGTTATCAGAAATTTCAAAAAAATTAAAATATCGTTTAAACTCCAACTTTCAGTTGAATTTCAAAAGCGGATTTCATTTTGATGTAGTAAAAGTTTAATTTTTTTAAAAAATATTGTTTAATGCCGGTGTACCAAGCCGGCTTTTTTTGTGAATTTTTTTTAACCCAATTTGTAACATTTTCGTTATTTTTGAAACCAATAGAAAAATAATTTTAAAATTTTTATGAAAAAAAGACTTCTTTCTGTTGCAGCAGCAGCATTTTTCGGAATGATGCTAAATGCACAGCAAATTAAATTCGAGGAGTACGACCTTCCCAATGGTCTCCATGTTATTCTACATCAGGATAATACAGCTCCGGTAGTAACAACAGGTGTAATGTATCACGTTGGAGCAAAAGATGAAGCGGTTGGAAGAACAGGTATGGCGCATTTTTTTGAACATTTACTATTCGAAGGAACGCCTAATATTAAAAGAGGAGAATGGTTCAAAATTGTATCTTCCAACGGAGGAACAAATAATGCCAACACAACCAACGACAGAACCTATTATTATGAAACTTTCCCATCCAACAACGAGCAACTTGGACTTTGGATGGAAGCTGAAAGAATGCGACACGGTATTGTAAACCAAGTTGGTGTTGATACCCAAAGAGAAGTGGTAAAAGAAGAGAAAAGATTGAGAATGGATAACCAGCCTTATGGAAATTTATTCACAGAAGTTCAGAAAAATCTTTTCACAAAACACCCTTATCATTGGAGCACCATTGGATCTATGGATGATTTAAATGCAGCAAAATTGGAAGAATTCCAAGCATTTTATAAAAAACATTACGTTCCTAATAATGCTGTTTTAGTTGTCGCGGGAGATATTAAACCTGAACAAACAAAAAAATGGATTCAAACTTATTATGGAAGCATTCCTAAAGGTACTGTTGCTGCTAAAAATTTCCCAAAAGACGAACCAATTACGGTAGAGAAAAAGGTTACAGCTTATGACAAAAACATACAGCTTCCTGCTTATGTTTTCGCCTACAGAACTCCGGGAGCAAACGAAAAAGATGCCTACACTTTAGATATGTTATCTTCTTATTTAAGTGAAGGAAAATCTTCAGTTTTATACAAAAAATTGGTGGATGATGAGAAAAAAGCACTTCAAGTAGCCGCTTTCAACCAAGGTTTTGTGGATTATGGAATTTTCGCATTTTTCGCAATTCCAATGGGAGCAACGACAAAACAAACTTTAGAAAGTGATATTGATGCAGAAATCAAAAAACTTCAGACAACACTGATTTCTGAAGAAGATTATCAAAAACTCCTTAACACTTTTGAAAATAATTTTGTGAACTCTAACGCTTCTATTCAGGGAATTTCGCATAATTTGGCGCACAATTATATGTTGATGGGAGATACCAATCTTATTAACAAAGAATTGGAAATTTACCGTTCTGTAACAAGACAGGACATTATGAATGCTGCAAAAAAATATCTTAATCCTAACCAAAGAGTCGCTTTAGATTATTTACCTGAAAAAAAATAAAACATGAAAAAGAATTTTAAATATATCGCAGTTGCATTTTTATTTTCAGGAATGCTTTCAGCACAAAACATCGACATCAATAAAATGCCTGTTGCTGGTCCAACTCCAACCATCAATATTTCAAAACCACATACTTTTACTTTGAAAAATGGTTTAACGGTAATGGTGGTTGAAAATAATAAACTTCCGCGTGTAAGTGCAAGTTTATCCATGGATCGTCCTCCTTTTTATGAAGGAAAAATTGCCGGAGTTAGCGAAATTATGGCAGACCAATTAGGAAACGGAACTACCAAAATGTCCAAAGAAGCTTTTAATAAAAGAGTGGATTATCTTGGAGCAAATCTGAATTTCTTTTCTTCTGGAGCTAGCGCAAATACACTTTCAAAATATTTTCCTGAAATCCTTACTTTGATGGCTGATGCAGCAATAAATCCAAAATTTACCGCTGAAGAAGTTCAAAAAAGTAAAGACCGGATGATTGAAGGTTTGAAAGCCGATGAAAAAAGTGCAGATGCTATTGCTGGAAGAGTTTCCAATGCTTTGATTTATGGAAAAAACACTTCAAGAGGAGAGTTTACTACGGAAGAATCCATCAAGGCAATTCAGTTAGCAGATGTTCAGAATAATTACAGGAAATATTTTGCTCCGGACAATGCTACTTTAGTAATTGTAGGAGATGTAAAATACAATGATGTAAAGAAAATGGTTGAAAAAAATTTTTCATCATGGAAAAAATCCAACACTGTTTTCCCGGCTTTAGAGCCTGCAAATAATGTAGCTACAACTGAAGTTAATGTGGTGGATGTTCCTTCAGCAGTTCAGTCTGTTGTAGAAGTAGGAAATCTTCATAATATGAAAATGAATGATCCTCAGTTTTTTGCTGCACAAATCGCTAACTACATTCTTGGTGGTGGTGGTGAAGCTAGACTTTTCATGAATCTTCGTGAGAAAAACGGATTTACGTATGGAGCTTATTCCGGACTTTCTACCAGCAAATACAGCCCAAGTTTCAGTGCAAATGCAAGTGTAAGAAACGAAGTTACTGATAAAGCGGTGAAAGAATTCATGAATGAACTTAACGCTATCCACAAAGTAACTCCAGAAGAATTAGCCAATGCAAAAGCAAAATTAAAAGGAGATTTTATCCGTTCATTAGAAAATCCGGCAACTATTGCAAGATTTGCGGTGAACACCAAAACTCAAAATCTTCCTGCAGATTTTTACACCAATTATCTTAAATCTATTGATAAAGTAACCGCTGCAGATGTTTCAAACGCGGTGAAAGCAACCATTTATCCTAAACAAAGCAGAATTTTTATTGCCGGAAAAGCTTCCGATATTTCGGAAGGTTTGGATAAATTAGGTTATCCTGTGAAATACTATGATGCTTACGCAAATCCTGTAGCAAAACCAGCTGCTCAAAAGGTAGATGCTAATGTTACCGTTTCAACGGTTGTTGATAAATATATCGCAGCAATTGGTGGTTTAGCAGCAATGCAGAAAGTGAATTCCATTTCTACAACGGCAACAACAACGGTACAAGGTATGGCTCTTGAAGTTCAGGATGTAAGTGCAAAAGGTGGAAAAAAGAGAACAGAGGTAAAAATGATGGGTAACACCGTTCAAAAAATTGTTTTCGATGGAAAAACAGGTTCCATGGAAGTACAAGGTCAAAAAATGCCAATTCCGGAAGCGGAAGCTTCTAAAATGGCAAAAGATACTGAGCTTTTCCCAGAACTTTCCATGGCAAAATCTGCAGAATATAAATTAGCTGGGATTGAAAATTTTGGAGGTGAAGATTCTTATGTTATTAAAGGAAGCGATGCAACTTATTATTACAGCGTGAAAACGGGACTGAAAACCGGAGAAGTAAAGGTAGAACAAGGACAAACAGTTCCTACCACATACAGCGATTACAAAGATGTTTCCGGTGTGAAAATGCCTTACAAATTTACCCAAAATGCTATGGGAATGGACATGGAGTTTACGGTGAAATCGTATGAAATCAACCAAGCGAAAGACGCAGATTTCAAGTAATTCTGTAAAATAAATTTTTTATACAAAACGGCAACTTCGGTTGTCGTTTTTTCTTTTTAAAATTATTGTTTTCATCATTTTGCTTTTCCATAAAAAATGGTTAAATTTGCCCACTTAAAAAAGTTATAAAGAAATAAATGGGAACGATATTTACATTATTCATGGTGCTGATTATAATCGCCTGTGTTCTGCTTGTCATCATTATTATGGCTCAAAATCCTAAAGGAGGAGGTCTTTCCGGAACTTTCGGCGGTACTTCTTCTGCACAATTTGGGGTACAAAGAACCAACGATTTTATGGAAAAAGCAACGTGGACATTAGGTGGAGTTGTCGTAGGACTATGTTTGTTAAGTGTAATTCTTACCGCAAAACCTGAAGTTTCAGCTCCAAAAGCGCCGGCTGCTACAAAAGAAGTTCCCGCTTCAAAATCTGGAAATTCTTCTACAACAACAACAGTTCCGGCTCAGAAACCGGCATCAGGAAAATAAATAAGATTTTTTTTAAAAATTTATAAATTAAAAAATAGACCATCCTTTTTGGATGGTCTATTTTTTTTATGAATAATTTTGAGATTCTCGATTACCTATTTCACTACTTTCATTTCATCAATCAACCATTTCGAATTGGCGAATTTATCGACGATGAAAAGGATGTATTTCGTATCCACCATGATATTTCTGGAAAAGCGAGGGTCGTAATTAATATCACTCATCGTTCCTTCCCATTGTCTGTCGAAATTCAATCCGATTAAATTTCCGTAAGCATCCAAAGCCGGACTTCCGGAATTTCCTCCAGTGGTATGATTGGTTGCCGTGAAAGCCACAGGAACATCGCCTGTTATATCTTTATAAATTCCGTAATCTTTTTTGTTGTACAAGTCTATTAATTTTTTCGGAACATCAAATTCATAATCTCCGGGAATATATTTTTCCATAATTCCGGCTAAATGGGTTTGATATCCGTAATAAACCGCATCTCTTGGATTGGAACCTTTTACCTTTCCATACGTTACACGAAGTGTGGAATTGGCATCCGGGAAAAATTTACGGTCTTTATCGGTTTCCATTTGCTGCGCCATAAATTTTTTCTGATGAGTGTCAATCTGGCTCTGTAAAGCAGCATATTTTCCTTCTGTATTTTTCAAATAATGTTCACGAAACTGTGCGAAAAGCTGCAACAACGGATCGTTTTTTAAATTTTGAAACAAAGTATTTTGATCGGCAAAAACTTTGTTGATATCCGAATAAACAGTTGCACCATTCAGATTTCCTCGCCCGGTAATTACAGAATTTTTTGAGAGATTTTCTATCGTTTGTAAAGCCACATTTTCATCCTTAAATTTTTCAAAACCAGCAGGAATAAAATTTGCAGAGTTTTTGTTTACATATAAAGAAAGTAATTTTCCGGTAACTTTTGCATCCAAAGTTCCATCATAATCTTTATAAAATCCTTCCATTCTTTCCTTGAAGCTATTGAAAGTTTTTGCATCCATTTTTCCCGCTTCAATGGCTTGAACCAAATTATAGTACTGATTTGCCAAAGTAAAAGTTTCGGCATTTCTCACCGTTTCCGAGTAATAAGATCTGTTCAAAGCAAAAGGTGCTTGTTCATTGTAAAGTTTGTTCAGTTCATCCACGGTTGTTTTTACGGCAGGATTTTTAGAAATGAGCATCGCTTCATATTTTTTCTTTTTTCCTACAGCGTCCGATTTTTTTAAACCTTCCACTTCACCAATCCATTTTTTCCAATAATTGGCTACAGAAGCATATTTTGAAGCATATTTTATTCTGGTTGCCGCATCAACACGCATTCTTTCGTCCAAAGTTTTTAAAGCCACTTCACGAATTCCAATCATCGCAGGATCTGTTTCCGTCATGATTTTTTCAACGGCTATTGCCGGTAAATATTCCTGTGTTCTTCCCGGAAAGCCAAAAACGAAAGTGAAATCATTTTCCTTGATATCTTTTACAGAAACCGGAAGAAAATGTTTTGGTTTGTAAGGAACATTGTCTTTTGAATATTCTGCAGGTTTGTTGTTTTTATCGGCATAAATTCTGAACATCGAAAAATCTCCGGTATGTCTTGGCCAAACCCAATTATCGGTATCGGAACCGAATTTTCCTATACTTTGAGGTGGAGCGCCAACCAAACGAATATCTTTAAAAGTTTCAATGATATATGCATAATATTTGTTTCCGTAATACATCGGTTTTATAGAAACTTTTTGGTCTGGAGAAATAGAAAAAGATTTGGAAACTGCTTCAATATTAGCTTTTATTTGCGCATCAGTTAAATTAGCAGCTGTTAAAATTTGTGAAGTTACTTCTTTGATATCTACAATAAAATCTACGGTTACGCCGGGATTTGGAAGTTCTTCTCCCATGTTTTTTGCCCAAAAACCGTTGGTTAATAGATCATTTTGTACTGTAGAATGACTTTGAATATTGTCATAACCACAATGATGATTGGTTAAAAGCAGACCTTTCGGAGAAATAATTTCTGCGGTACAACCTCCATCAAACTGAACCACTGCATCTTTTATACTCGGTTTAGAAGGATTGAAAATGTCCTTTGCAGAAATTTTCATTCCCAAGTCTTTCATTTCTTTTTCGTTTACTTCTGTTGGAATCCACATTCCGCCGTATTGTTGTGAAAAAGCAGTTGCAGAGTACAGAAAAAATCCAGCAATTAGAATTTGTCTTTTCATACTTTTTAAAATTTGCTTTAAAAATAAGGATTTTGAAGGAAATGTAAAATTGAAAGAGATAAAAGGAGATTACTTGGCGTAATTTCCCTCATTTGACGGTTAGTTTTACAATAACCTAATTTTTTTTAGTCAAATTCAGTTTTGTAAATTTCCCCAATTGTTAGTTGCAATTTTTTTTATGGTCTTTGAAATCTGCGGAAAATTAAAACTTCATATTCTGTATTCTCACTGCATTCAAAACCGCCAATAAAGCCACACCAACATCGGCAAAAACAGCTTCCCACATGGTTGCTAAACCTCCCGCTCCAAGAACCAAAACAATAACTTTTACACCAAAAGCCAAAATAATATTTTGCCAAACAATTTTTCGGGTTTCTTTTCCAATTTTTATAGCTAAAGGAATTTTCGAAGGTTTATCATCCTGAATCACAACATCAGCAGTTTCAATCGTTGCATCGCTTCCAAGTCCGCCCATCGCAATTCCAACGTCGCTTAACGCTACAACTGGGGCGTCATTTACTCCGTCTCCGACAAAAGCCACCGTTTCATTTTTAGATTTTATTTCTTTTACTTTATCCACTTTATCTTCCGGAAGCAAGTCTCCGAAATAATTTTGAATTCCGATTTTTTCGGCGACTTCTTTAACGACAGCGGTTTTATCTCCGCTCAACATCGTGGTTTTTACGCCTAATTTTTTGAGTTTTTGAATGGTTTGAGAAGCATCTTCCTTTATTTTATCTGAAATTGAAATGTAACCGACAAATTTTCCATCGTAAGCAATAGCAATTAGTGTATCCGAAACGTTTTGATGATTAACAGCGTGCTGAACTCCAAATTTTTCCATTAATTTGAAATTTCCTGCTAACATTTCTTTTCCCTGAATTTTGGCTTTCAAACCATGTCCTGCAATTTCTTCTATATTTTCAATAGCAATGCCGTGGTCTATTTCACCGGCATATTCATGAATTGCGGTTGCAATAGGATGGGTAGATTTGCTTTCTAAAAGATTTAAAAATTTTAAAATTTCATCTTTTTTAAAACCTTCTTCAATATGGATTTCTTGAACTTTAAAAACGCCTTCCGTCATCGTTCCGGTTTTATCCACCACTACATTTTGAATTTTGGATACTGCGTCCAGAAAATTTCCGCCTTTAAACAAAATTCCATTTCTGCTTCCTGCTCCAATTCCACCAAAATATCCCAGTGGAATAGAAATTACCAATGCACAAGGACAGGAAATAACCAAGAAAATTAATGCACGGTACAACCAATCTCTAAATTCATAATTTTCGACAAAAAAATAGGGAAGAAGCGTAATTCCAATCGCTAAAAAGACAACTATTGGGGTGTAAATTTTCGCAAATTTTCGGATGAATAGTTCGGTTGGTGCTTTTTGTGAAGTTGCATTCTGTACCAATTCCAGAATTTTTGAAAGTTGGGAATCTTCATATTTTGTGGTGATTTTTACTAAAGAAACGGTATTCAAATTAATCATTCCTGCTAAAACAGTTGCTCCTTTTTTCTTGCTTTCAGGTTTGCTTTCACCGGTTAAAGCTGCGGTATTATAAGCTGCATTTTCGGAAATTAAAACACCATCCAAAGCCAATTTTTCTCCGGGTTTCAGTTGAATGATTTGTCCGATTTCAGCATTTTCGGCTTTTATTTTTTTGGGAATTTCATTTTCAAGAATGGTGATTTCGTCTGGTCTGGAATCCAATAGTTCTTTAATATTTCCTTTCGCTCTTTGCACTGCCATACCC
>JAEZWE010000137.1 GCA_023420435.1 Bacteroidota bacterium | reverse complement strand
CTCCTGAAATTGACGAAGCCTTGCTAAAAAACAATGCTTCTGAACTGATGTATTCTTTTGTTGAATCCTCAGTTGATATAAAAAATAGTGTTTTTATTTTGCGATATATTTTTTCACTAATTCTTTTGCTTCTTTTTCCTCTGTTGGGGTGAGCTTCATTAGGTCGTTGTACAAGTATATATTTCCACATTCGGAAGGGTAGAGAAGTCTTTGTTTTTGGAAAGTGCTTCATTCCAGGAAATTCTTACGGCTTTCCAAAGTGGCGCATATTCTTTCCAGTAATCTTGCGCAATTTTACATTTTCCGTCTTCAACTTTGGTGTAGATTTCAATTCCTTTTTCCCCTACAATTTCAACATCTTTTTCGCCGTCTTTTCTTACAATTTTTCTGTTATCTTGATCGTGAATCCAGCCCCAATCGTAAATTTCGTGGTGATTTCCTCTTTCTAAAACATTGTAATCTTTTCTGGATTTGTATTCTCTTCTCGGAAGTGGAGCATTCGTAGTGTTTTCCCAATAAGTTCTTCCATCTGGATGAATCCAGATTGCTGATCCGCAATATCATGGTGCATCATCCCCCTGATAAACGGTTTGTGTCCATTGTCCTTTTACATCAACAGGATATAATTGTTTAAATTTCCAGTGGCTGACTTTATCAAAAACATACAAATCGGTATTTTCATAAGCCCAACCTTGTCTCCAGTGTTTTATAATAGCATCTTTTCCTGAACCTTGTGGATTAACAATTAAAATATGCTGTAAAGCAATTTTTTTAGGAGATTCTTCGTCAACGGTAATCCACTCCAAAGCTCCGGAACGGTAGTTTTTCTTTTTTTCGTAATCTTTTTGTTTTGGAAAAGTTTCCGCAAAATTAAAACTTACATCATAACAACCGGTCTTGGCATTAAGCGCTTTAACATCTTTTTGGTTTTGCGCTAAAGAAAATAATCCCAATGATAAATAAAGTACTGCCACTGGAAATATGACATTCAAATATAAAGACGTTACAACCGCTTTAAGTACTAATGACGTTACAAAAAATGTTTCTTTCGGAATTTTTCCAAATCCGGCACCTAATAAGGAAGTTAGAGTTGTTTATGATGTTAAAAATGTTTTAGAAAGTAAGAGTACTATTACTGTTTTCGATTTATTCGGAAAAAAAGTTTATTCTACAGAAATTAGTAAAACTCAAGGATTCTTCAGAAAAGATTTAACGCTTCATTACCTTTCAGCGGGAACTTATCTTGTAAACCTAAATGTTGGTGGATTCTCTGAACCCCAAAAACTAATTATAAAATAAAATAGTTTTTGAATGTGCAAACCTAAATCCAATAGGTTTGCACATTCAAAATTAATAAACCTTCTTTATCAAAAATAATGTCGATTACCATTTATAACTCTAAAGGAAACATTGTCGGTAATTTCAAACGATATATCCAGTGCTATTTAAGCAAATTGCCCAAAGGTATTTATTTGATTTTTATCAGTCATTCCAATGGGGAAAAAGAAAAACATTTAATTACGATTTAATGATGTTAAAAAGAATAGCCTATTTATTCTCTTTAGGAATTTTTATTTTCATGTAAAAGCAGGTTTATTACACCCATGAATCAGCCTGTTAGCGAAGAAAATGGAAATGCTGAAGTAATATTATTGCAGAAAAAAAAATTTTTCAGCGGCTATTAGTTTATACGAAACAGCATGTTTCAAATGCCACGATCTTAATAAACCTTCGGATTATAAGGATGAAGAATGGATCCCAATAATGGAAGATATGGCGCCTAAAGCACATTTAACCAAAGATCAACATCATTTGATTTTAGAATATCTTACCCAAAGCAATTAATTTTTTTCTTTTTAGTAGATTATTTTTCATGAAGGAGGCTGTCGTTTTTTGACAGCCTCTTTTTTTTTTTGATTATCCGTTTTTAGTAATAAATTTGATTTACTCTGAAAAATAAAGAAATTCTTAAATATACTAATCTCAGTGAACGCCGTTTCACTGTGGTTTTATTAAAAGTGACCACTGCTTAAAAGCGGACATTCAGTTTTTATTTTTATAAACTCAAAAAAAATTATTAAAAAAGGAATACCTTATTTTAGATTGCTTTTAAAATGAAGTAGTTCTTTTTTCCTTTTTGTAAGAGTAAGAATTTACCATCAATTAAGTCTTTTTCTTTGGCAGAAAAATTTTCGGTAATCTTCTCCTTGTTTACGGAAATGGAGTTTCCTTTCAGTTCTCTTTGCGCTTCACTTTTAGATTTCAAAAATCCTGATTTTTCCGTTAACAAATCCACGATATTGCAGCCAATTATTTCAGATTTTAATGATTCTTTTTGAGGAACACCATCAAAAATATCTAGAAAAGTCTCTTCATCTAAACTTACTAAATCTTCAGCAGTGGATTTTCCGAATAAGATTTCAGAGGCTTTAACCGATTTTTCGAATTCTTCTTTTCCGTGAACCCAAACCGTCACTTCTTCCGCCAATTTTTTCTGTAATTTTCTTTCGTGAGGAGCGGTTTTATGTTCATCAATTAATTTTTCAATTTCTTCTTTTCCTAAAAAAGTATAAAATTTTATAAATCTTTCAGCGTCTTCATCCGTGGCATTCAACCAAAATTGGTAAAAACGGTACGGTGAAGTTTTCTTTTTATCGAGCCAATAATTTTCACCACTTTCAGATTTTCCGAATTTTGAACCATCAGATTTCGTGATTAAAGGAACCGTTAATGCAAAAGCTTCTCCTTGAACCTTTCTACGAATAAGTTCAGTTCCTGTGGTGATATTTCCCCATTGATCTGAACCTCCCATTTGTAATTTTACATTTTTAGATTTATATAAATGTAAAAAATCATAACCTTGTAAAAGTTGGTAAGTGAATTCTGTAAAACTCATTCCTTCAGCGCCACCTTCTCCGGTAATTCTCTTTTTCACCGAATCTTTGGCCATCATATAATTTACGGTAATGTTTTTCCCTACATCACGAATAAAATCCAAGAAACTGAATTCTTTCATCCAATCGTAGTTGTTGACTAATTCAGCTGAATTGGCATCATTTCCATCAAATTTTAAAAATCTGGAAAGCTGATCTTTTAAACAGTTTACATAATGATTTAGGGTTGATTCATCCAATAAATTTCTTTCTGCAGATTTTCCTGAAGGATCACCAATCATTCCTGTAGCACCACCAACCAAAGCAATAGGTTTATGACCGTGTTGCTGAAAATGAGCCAAAATTTTAATTTGAATTAAACTTCCAATATGAAGTGAATCCGCAGTTGGATCGAAACCAATATACGCAGTGGTCATTTCTTTATTCAGTTGTTCATCGGTTCCAGGCATCATATCGGCGAAAAGTCCGCGCCATTTCAGTTCTTCAATAAAAGGATTCATAATTCAAAAAATTTGAATTGCAAAAATAGGAAAAATAGGCTAAAAAAGAAGGTTTTTGGCTTAGTTTGAAGTTTTGGCTAATGCATTTTCTTTTTGCATTCTTTTATAAATTCGGTTACTCATCAAAACTGAAAATTCGTAAAGAATCAATAATGGAAAAGCTGCAGCCAACATACTGAAAACATCGGCAGGTGTTACAATAGCAGCAACAACCATAATTAAAACAATCGCATGTCTTCGGTAAGTTTTCAGGAAAACCGGAGTTAAAATCCCTATAGCTGTAAGAAAATAAACGATAACCGGAAAAAGAAAAACCAATCCCATTCCTAAAACCACTTGTAGAAAAAGGGTCGTATAATCTGAAAGATCAAAAAGCTGGGTAATGGAATCCGAAATGGAAAACATCATTCCGAAATTGATGGCTAAAGGTAAAATCAAGAAATAGCCAACTAAAACGCCGAGTAAAAATAAAATCCAAATAAAATTGATGGCAAAAGTTGATTTTTTTCTTTCATTAGGATGTAACGCAGGACTGATAAATCGCCATAATTCCCAAATAATATAAGGAAAAGCCAAAACCACTCCTCCAAAAATGGAAACCGACATCATCACATTAAACTGTTGCATCATTTTTTTCTGTTGCACTGCAAATTCATTCGGTAAAATGATGCTGTCTTTTCCGATAAATTCTCTTGAATAATGATTAATAGCTTTGAAAGTTACAAAATCGTTCTTAGTGGGTCCGAAAAAAATGTGATCCATAATCCAGTTGATATTGAATCCCACAATAAAACCACCCACAATAATTGCAATAATACAACGAATTAAATGTCCGCGCAGTTCACCAATGTGTCCCCAGAATGATAGATCTTTTTCGTTGCTCAATTTTTAGAATTTTTTTGAAAGTGCAAAATAAGGAATTATAAATTTTATAAAAGAAAAAACAGGAAATAAAACGCTATTTTATAAGGAACTAATTAATTCCTTCATCCAAAAGACGGTGTAAATCCACAATTCCAAAATAT
>JAEZWE010000129.1 GCA_023420435.1 Bacteroidota bacterium | reverse complement strand
ACCTGGAGGAACCATCATTGAAGGAACTTCTGGAAATACAGGAATGGGCTTGGCTTTAGCTGCTATTGTAAAAGGTTACAAGTGTATTTTCGTAACCAATTCTAAACAATCAAAAGAAAAA
The DNA here is from genome assembly GCA_023420435.1 of Bacteroidota bacterium. Taxonomy (GTDB): domain Bacteria; phylum Bacteroidota; class Bacteroidia; order Flavobacteriales; family Weeksellaceae; genus JAEXBA01. The sequence goes on along the minus strand of JAEZWE010000129.1, from coordinate 10,187 downwards.
TGTGATATTCTTCGTGCGGTTGGTGCAGAAGTAATCGTTTGTCCAACAGACGTAAAACCAACTGATCCAAGATCGTATTATCAAACGGCAAAAAGATTAACAGAAGAAACGCCAAATTCCTGGTACGTTAATCAGTACGATAATTTATCCAACAGACAAGCGCATTACGAACAAACGGCTCCTGAAATTTGGGAACAAACGGAAGGAAAATTAACGCATTTTGTTGTTGGAGCCGGAACTGGAGGAACTATTACAGGATGTGGAAGATTTTTCAAAGAAAAAAATGAAAATATCAAAGTAATTGGTGTTGATACGTATGGTTCAATTTTAAAAGAAGTTCACGAAACTGGAGAATTAATTCCTGAAAACGCTTACGTTTATATCACAGAAGGCATTGGTGAAGATATTTTACCCGAAAATTATGATATGAATGTTATCGATCATTTTGAAAAAGTAACCGATAAAGACGGAGCAATTTATGCAAGAAAATTAGCCAAAGAAGAAGGAATTTTCTGCGGATATTCTGCAGGAAGTGCGATATCTGCAATCAAACAAATGCAAGATAAGTTTACAAAAGATGATATCATTGTTGTGTTGCTTCACGACCACGGTTCCAGATATGTGGCGAAAGTTTACAATGACGAATGGATGAAAGAACAAGGTTGGCTGTAATTTAGATTTTTAGAATCGAGAATCAAGAACCAAGATAAAAAAAAGGAATTTCAAAATTTTTGAAATTCCTTTTCTTTTTAATCGATTTCTTGCCATTCTTTCGGTATTCCTTGAAAGCCACCGGTTAATTTTCGGTTTTCGTTTTGCAATTGTTCAATTTGGGAAAGCAAATGGCGGATCACTTCCAAACCGGGCATATTCACTTCCAAATCATAATGCCAGTTTGCCAATTTTTCAAAAAGGGAAAGTTCGCTGTGCGAAATGTATTTCACATCATTTTCGGTTTCCGTTTGCAATAATCCGTATGTTTCTAACTCGTCGAAAAAGGTAATTTCAACTTGGTATATTTTGATGAGTTCTTCTCTTGAAATTCTTTCAGTCATTTTTACGAATTTTTTAATTTTTCAAATAATTCTTTTTGCTTTTCGGTAAGATTTTTTGGAAGCTCCACTTCGTAAGTCACGAATAAATCACCAAATTCTCCGTCTTTTTTATATTTCGGGAAACCCTTTCCTTTCAGTCTTACGGTGGTACCGTTTTGCGTTTCGGGTTTTACTTTTAAATTAACCGTTCCGTCCAGTGTTTTTACTTCTACATTTCCACCCAACATGGCGGTGTACAAATCAATCGTGATTTTCGATTTCAGATCATCTCCTATTCTTTCAAAATCCAAATTTTTTGAAATATTGAAAGTAATAAACAAATCACCATTAGGACCACCGTTAAAACCCGGATTTCCGTGACCTTTCAGTTTAATTTGTTGTCCATCGTAAACGCCTGCAGGAATGGTAATGCGTACTTTTTTTCCGTTGATTTCAAAAGTTTGCTGATGTGTTTTCGCAGCATCTTTTAAATCGAGATTCAATTCAGCATGAACATCCTGACCTTTAAATTTTCCTGAAGCACTACCCCGCGAATTTCTGTTGAAACCACCTCCAGATCCGCCAAACATCGATTGGAAAAAATCCGAATAATCTTCACCACCTCCAAAATCGGCACCGGAAAAACCTTCAAATCCTTCAAATCCACTGCCTGAATTTCTTTGTTGTCTTTGATATTGTTGCTGTTGTTGCGCTGTTTCATATTCTTCGCCGTGTTTCCAATGTTCACCGTATTTGTCATATTTTTTCCGGTTTTCTTCATGGGAAAGCACTTCATTGGCTTCGTTCAGTTCTTTAAATTTTTTTTCGGCTTCTTTATCTCCAGGATTCAGGTCGGGATGATATTTTCTTGCCAGTTTTCGGTAGGCTTTTTTAATGTCTTCTTGCGAAGCATTTTTTTCAATACCTAAAATTTTATAATAATCAATATAGGCCATAAGTGAAATGTGGTTTAATCGTAAATTTAAAAAGAAAAAAGCAATTTAAAAAAATTAAAAACCATTATTTTTATGAATAAAAAACGTAAGAATTGTTCTTAAAAACTCATTTATGAAATTTTTGTAAATTCTTGATCAAAGGTCATCATTCGTGTACATTATTGCTCAAAAAAGCAAAAATAAATTCTACTGAATAGAATTTCATCCTACAAAAAGCCGAAGAAAAATCTCCGGCTTTTTCATCTTGAAAATACAAATTTATTTATAAGCTTCAATGGCTTTATTTATTAAATCTACTTGTTGATTAATGGTTGGACTTTGCGGATTTGCTTTTAAGACCTGCATTTTTTTGTTCACGCCTTCTTTCAGCATATTTAAAATCATCATTTTTGCTTGCGGATTTTGTCCGATTTGTCCTTTTGCCTGGTGCAAAATTTTGGTCAAGTTTTCTGTAGCTTTTAAATTATCTGAGTTCATTAACCAGTTGAAACCTTCTTCTGCGGTAGCTCCCAATTTAGGATCCTGAAATTTCAAAAACGGGTAAAATGCTACCGTAGAAGCAATGGCAGGCATTTGTTTCTCGATTTTATTCTGAACAATGATCGGAAGTAAAGTTGAAATCAATTCTTCAGAAGCATTTTCCATATCTATTTTGTCCGCTAAAGAAGCTACTTTTGAAGGATCCGTTGCAGAAATTCCTGCCAATGAAGCCCCTTTTACAGAATTGGAAACTGCCGAAATTCCTTTTTCGAAAAGCGGTAAATATTTTTTGTCTTTCGTTTTCGCTAAAGCCTGAATTGCCGCAGCCTGAACCAAAGTTTTAGGATCAGAAGACGCTAATTTTTCCACCTCAGAAATTAAAGATTTTGGGTTGGAATTGGACAAATCCAAACCTGAAACGGCTTTCATCCTGATTCTGAAAAAAGGATCTTTTAGTCCGGCTTGCAAAATTTTAATCGCTGTTTCACTCTTTTCTGTACTTTCTGTGGCATTTTCAACGGCTCTGTATCTGCTTCTAAATTCTTTAGAATTTTGATAAATGGAAAAATAATTCTCCATTGTCAGGTTGTTATTAATTTGCGCCAACAAAACACCATCCGGATTTACGTTTACAAAATCTGCTTTGGAATTGGTATTTACTGCAAAATCATTTTTAGATTTTGCTTCCACCCAAAAAGTATGTCTTTTTGGTTTTCCGGCTTCGTAAACATCTACGGTTAAAGCAAATTCAAAAAATTCGGTTTGCGTTTGCGCAATAGAAACTGTGGTTTGCTTTTTAACCGGATCATAAGTTGTAGAAACGTTAATCATTGGATGTCCTGAACCAAAATACCACTGATTGAAAAACCAATTGAGGTCTTTACCGGAAACTTTTTCTAATGATAATCTCAATTGATGCGCTTCTGCAGCTTGATATTCATTGGTTTTCAAATAATCTGAAATTCCTGCAAAAAAAGCTTCGTCTCCCAAATAATTTCTCAGCATGTGCAAAATTGCGCCACCTTTGTTGTAAGAAACGCCATCAAACATATCTTCTCTGGAATGATAATCGAAACGAACCAAATCTTTAGAAATATTTCGAGGATCCATTTCGTAAGATTTTAGCGAGTTCAACAAATGATAATCTGCCTGATCTTTTCCATATTTGTATTCGTTCCACAAATATTCAGAATAATCAGCAAAAGATTCATTGACGGTTAAATTACTCCAGCTTTCAGCGGTAACCAAATCTCCAAACCAATGGTGGAAAAGTTCGTGTGCAATAACATCTTCCCATTTGTTTTCATCAATTAAATCACCTGGTTTTTGCTGTGCAGATTCACCATGAAGGGTTGCTGTGGTATTCTCCATCGCTCCGGAAACGTAATCTCTTCCAACAATTTGTGCATATTTGGACCACGGATAATCGTAGTTCAGTTTTTTGGAAAAGAAATCCATCATTTCCGGTGTATTACCAAAAATTTGTTTTGCGTAGGGTTCGTATTCCTTTTCTACATAATAATCAACCGAAATATTTTTCCATTTCTCTTTTACGACGGCGTAATCTCCAACACCCATAAAAAACAAATAAGGTGCATGTTTTTTATCCATTACCCAATGATCGGTACGCAAATTATTGGCTTCTTTTTTTGAATCTTTCAGAATTCCGTTGGAAAGCGTTACGTATTGATCAGGAACCGTCATATAAATTTCCTGAGTGGTTTTTTGGTTGGGTTTATCAATTGTTGGAAACCAAGCTGAAGAAGATTCGGTTTCGCCCTGTGTCCAAATTTGGGTTGGTTTTCCGCTCTCTTTTCCTTGTGCATTGATAAAATATAAACCTTTTGCATCGGTTATTGCAGCACTTCCTTCCTGTTTTACTTCGTTTGGTCTGGAAACGTATTTGATGTAAACTGTATAATTTTCATTGCGGTTGTATTTTTTATCGAGGTTTATTTTTAAAATATCGTTTTTGTAATCGTATTTTAAAGGCGTTTTGCTTCCGTTTTTATCCAAAGCTACTTCGTTAATTAACATCGCTTTTGCATCCAAAACCAGTTCATCGGAAGAATAAAAATGCGGACTTGCCGTAATCCAAGCTTCGCCATTCATTTGTTCTTTTTGATAATCGAAATTCACTTTCAGTTTGGTATGTTTCAGCTCGGTTAATTTGGCAGGTGTAGCTCTGTAAACTCCTGTTCTTCCTGAAGTTTCGGTTTGGGCAATAAGAAAATCTGATGATAAAAAAGCCCCTAAAAACAGTGCGGCAACAAATAATTTTTTCATGTAATTTTTTTGTAAATTTTATTTGGATTTTGGTTGAATGAGTAGATCAAAAATATCATTCACGATACTTTCATATTCTCCTTTTTTCAATTGTTCTTTGCTTTTATGGAATGCTTTTTTCAGTTCACTTTCCGGATTTTCTTCATCAATAAGTTCAACCTTTTGAATCCCTTTGATTTGATTTAAAGTATTTTTTAAAACTTCCAAATCCGTATGATCCTCAGGAATTATTTTAATATATTTCATTTTATTCTTTGGTAAAAACCATTTTATTTCCCATTTGCGAAAAGTTCATTTCCTTTTTTTCCGGCACAAATTCCATTTCAATTCCGGCCATTGTAAATTCAAATTTTGTGGAAGATTTGGCTTCCAAAGGAAATTCACCTTGTCCTGTAGCTTGTCCGAAAAGTTTCCCATCTTTAACAAAAACATTTATTTTTAACGGAAAAGCGGATGTTGCATACGTTCCTTCCAATTTTTTTAAATCCGCTTCCGAAACAGCGACGGTTTTAAAGTTTGGAATTTCGAAATCTTTTCCCGTTGCCGCACTTAAAGCTGCAATTCCTAAGGTATTGGTTTCGAAATTTGCGCCATTAGAAAGTCTTACATAAGCTAATTTTGAAGTAGGAAAATAAAAAACTTCCGAAGTAAAACCGTCAATTCCACCGGTATGTCCAAAACCTTTCAAATCATGAAAAGGAACTGCAAAAATTCCATAGCCATAATTGTCTGTCATTTTAGTCATTTGTGCCAAACTGTTTGCAGAAATTACTTTGTTGCCAAATAAATTGTGAATAAATTTCAGTAAATCTTCCGCATTAGAAACCAAAGCACCTGCTCCACTTGGAATGGAAGGATCGGTTTCTTCTTCCTTTTTTATATTTTCTGAAATTTCGTAGGAATTGGCTTCTCCTTTTTTAACGTCAATTTTTCCTCCGTAATACGTGTTTTTTAAGCTTAGAGGTTTCACAATTTTTTCCTCTAAAATTTTAGAAAATGGCTTTTTATAAACCTTTTCCAAAATATAACTCAGCAAAATATAGCCTGAATTGCTGTAACTCATTTCTGCTCCAGGCTCGAAATCGCTTCCTCCTTCTTTTATTTTTTCGATGATTTGAGCCGGCGTGTTATAATACTGATTCCACGAAAGATAATCCGGCAAATCAGTTAGATTGTGAATTCCGCTTCGGTGATTCAATAAGTGTTCAATCGTGATTTTTTCAGAATTTTTTATTTCCGGGTAAAATTTTGAAAGTTTATCATCCAATTTTAATTGCCCTTCTTCAACCGCTTTCATCACCAAAACCGCAGTGAAAATTTTACTTACAGAACCAATTCTAAATTTGGTTTCAAGGGAGTTTTTAATTTTATTTTCAATATCTGCTAAACCAATGGATTTAGAATAAACTATTTTGGAATCTTTCGCTACAGCAATGGTTCCCATCATCTTTTGGTTCTCGTCAAGAACATTCATAAACTCATCCATTTTCGCTTTGTTAAAACTTTGGGAGAATAATACAGAACAAGCGATTAATCCAAAAAAGCTACTGATTTTTTTCATGAATTGAAATTTTAGAAATAAGTTGTAAAAAAAATAAAATTGTTACAAAAAAAAGCGAGGAAAAATCCTCACTTTCAATATTTTTTAAATCGCTACCGGTGCTTTAATTCCAGGATGTGGTTCGTAATTTTCCAAAGTAAAATCTTCAAAATTGAAATCGAAAATATTTTTTACTTCCGGGTTTAATTTCATGGTTGGAAGCGCTTTTGGATCTCGTGAAAGTTGCTTTTCCACTTGCTCAAAATGGTTATTGTAAATATGAACATCTCCAAAAGTGTGCACATAATCTCCCACTTCCAAACCGCAAACTTGCGCTACCATCATCAATAACAAGGCATAACTTGCAATATTAAAAGGAACGCCAAGAAAAACATCGGCACTTCTTTGATACAATTGCAACGATAATTTTCCTTCTGCCACATAAAACTGAAACATCGCATGACAAGGCGCTAAAGCCATATTTGGAATTTCTGCCACATTCCAAGCGGAAACAATTAAGCGTCGGGAATCAGGATTTTTTTTAATTTGTTCCACCACTTCCGAAATTTGGTCGATTATTTTATTATCGGTTCCTTTCCAACTTCTCCATTGTGCTCCATAAACAGGACCTAAATTTCCGTTTTCATCAGCCCATTCATCCCAAATAGAAACGCCATTTTCTTTTAAATATTCAATATTGGTTTCTCCTTTCAGAAACCATAACAATTCGTAAATAATGGATTTTAGATGAACTTTTTTTGTTGTTATCAAAGGAAAACCTTTAGATAAATCGTAACGAAGCTGGTATCCAAAAACACTTCGGGTTCCGGTTCCGGTTCTATCAGATTTATCGGTTCCATTATCCATGATGTGTTGTAAAAGATCGAGATAGTTTTGCATTTCGAGGATTTTCACAAAAATAAAAAACCTCCCCGAAAAGGAAGGCAAATTGTTGATAAGTAAAGCATCAAATTTTTAAAAAACTTTCACTAAAACATTTTCAGAATTTCCTGAAACGGTTCTTAGTCTGCCCACTTTTACATCCGAAGAAAAATATTCATCCCAATAAGAAAAATGAACATCACCGATATCTTTCAAATAACCATAAGTTGATTTTTCGTTTTGGTCGTTGTAATAATCAATTCCCACATCGCCAATTCGGCTGTATTTTCCTTGAATGGTGATATCAAAACCTGCTTTTTTCCAATAATCTATTGTCACACTTCCTATGCTTTTTACTTTTCCCAATTTTTCGTTTCCAGTTTTAGCATCCCAATAATCGATTTGCAGATTTCCAATTTTGCTAATTTTACCAAATTTCGGATCATTACGATCGCTTACTTTCCAATATTCAACGGTTAAATCATTGATATTTTTAATTTTTCCGAAATTTTCTTTTTCTTCACTTTCAAAATCGTTATAATCGATACTTCCTTCAAAAATTCCGTCCTGAAATCCTGTAATTTCTCCACCATCATCCAAAAAAACGGTGATTGTTCCAATTCTAAGTTCCAAGAAGCGAATTTGGTTGCTGTTTATATTCACATTTGCAACCAAAGAAAAATTCTGCGAAAAAGCTTGGATGCTGAATAAAAGTGCAATGAGCAAAAATTTTATTTTCATTTTTTTGATGTTTTACCAGAGGGTTTTTATTTGTCTATTCAGTCCGTTTACTACAAATTCATCGCCAACTTTTTTTCCCATCATGCCTTTTGATATGGGCGAATCTGAGGAAACTGCATAAATTTTTCTATTTTCAAAAGTAATTTCACCTGCGGAAACTGAAATATAAAATATTCCTGCATCGGTTTCCACCAAAGTTCCATTTCCAATCATTTGATGTGGATTGGTGTTTACATTTTTTAAAAAATTTTGATGAATAAGGTTTTCATTCAACTGCAATTGCAAATTATTGATTTCCTGTTGCAGCATTTCTCTTCCGGTTTCATATTTATCACCCATCGAACTTTTGGTATCGTTGCTTGACGCACGAGTTTCAGCAATGAGGCGTTCTAAATTTCCAATTTTTTCAGAAATTTTTGATTTTACCAATTCTAAAATTTTTGCTTTATCCATTAAATTAGGAATATCATTTTCACTAAAAAGCGGGTTAAAAACCCGCTCATTTCATATAACTATTTTTTAGATTTTTATTTTTTGAATACTTCGTATCCAGAAACAGGAAGCGAAAATCCTTTATCTTGAGAAAAATCTCTGTTTTTTCCGGAAAAGGCATCTACAAAAGTTCCGCTTAAATTATCATCTAGAACTTTAAAATCCACCGGATTTTTAGAAAAATTCAGAACGGTTAACACTTCATTTTTTCCATTTTTTCGAACATAGGCTAAAATTTTATCTTCGGCATTAGTTTTTAAAGTATAGGTTGAAACGTCGGGATCCCCACCTCTTAATGCCGGATTTGAAGATTTTAGGGTTAACAAAGTTCTATAAAAATCGTGAAGTTGCGGATTAGCAGTCCAAGGAATTGGATCTTTTTCAAAAAACTCCAAACGTTTGGTTTCCAAAGGTAATTCTTGTGCGTTGTAGATTAACGGAACTCCATTCCAAGTAATAGAAAATACCGCTAAAGGTTTTGCAAAAACGCCATATTTTTCATATTCTGTTCCATTCCAAGTATTTTCATCGTGGTTTGAGGTAAACCAAGCTCTCATGGAATGATCACCAATGGCAGAATAGCGCATCAATAAATTTTTCAAATCTGAAAAAGAAGCTTTTCCTTCATTAAAATCTTTGGTTTTATGCATCCAAGTCCAAATATAACTGGCATCGAAAACTTTTCCATAATCCGGATTTTCCAATTCGTCGAATTCTCCCAAGAAAAACATGGGTTTTACTTTTTCAACTTCAGGTCTTGCCTGTTGCCAAAAATCGACTTCCACCCAAGAAGCTAAATCGCAACGAAAACCATCAATATTGGCTTCGCGAACCCAAAATTTCATGGCTTCAATCATTGCTTCACGCATTTTTGGATTTTTGTAATCCAGCTCAATAATATCGTCCATTCCGGAAGCAATTTGAAAATCTCCGGTTTTTGGATCTTTCAAGTAAAAATCAGGGTTACTTTTCGTCCAAACATGATCCCAACCTGTATGATTTGCCACCCAATCTATAATAACTTTAAATCCCATATTGTGTGCTTTTTCCACCAAATTTTTAAAATCGTCAATGGTCCCAAATTCAGGATTTATGGCGGTGTAATCTGAACAAGCGTATTGACTTCCCAAAGTTCCTTTTTTATTTTTTTGTGCAATAGGCGTTATGGGCATAAACCAAAGGGTTTTTACGCCCATTTCTTTTAAACGCGGCATATGTTTTTCAAATGCTTTGAAAGTTCCTTCTTGGGTATATTGGCGGATGTTTACTTCGTAAATATTGGTACTATGTTTCCATTGAGACGGTTGTTCCATGTTTTTTGCAGTTTTTTGAGTGGTGCAGGACAAAATTCCCAAACCTATGATGGCTAAAAGGAGTATTTTCTTCATATTTCTGATTTTGACAAATGTAAGAATTTAAGCATAAAAAAAAAGCCCGAAAAACCGGGCTCTTTCATTTTGCTTTTACTCTATATTTCTTCTTCGTCATCAAAAGCCTCATCATGATACGTTTCTTCTTCTTCGTCATCGAAAACATCATCATCTTCGTCTTCAAAACTTTGATTTCCAAATTCGTCATCGAAACCAAAATTGTCTCCATCTTCATCATCAATTAAAGGAATTGCCGACTTTCTACTTTTTCCTGAGCTGCTGCTTTTTCCCGGTGCTTTTAAAGGGACATTTCCAAATCTGAAAGCGGTAATTGGATAATTAACAGCGGGTTTTTCTTCCACAATTTCTACCAATTCGCAGAAAAATTCCCAAAGATCCATAAAAC
>JAEZWE010000058.1 GCA_023420435.1 Bacteroidota bacterium | reverse complement strand
AGCTTTAGGAGCGAAAGTTTACGTTTGTCCTGCGAATGTTCCAGCGGACGATCCAAAATCTTATTACGAAGTTGCCAAAAGAATTGCAGAAGAAACTCCTGGTTCGGTGTACATCAATCAATATTTTAATGAATTAAATATTGATGCACATTATACCACAACCGGTCCTGAAATTTGGGAACAAACAGAAGGCAAAATAACCCATCTTTTTGCCTGTACAGGAACTGGAGGAACATTATCAGGATCTGCAAAATTTCTGAAAGAAAAAAATCCAAACATCAAAATTATTGGTGTTGATGCTGTTGGTTCAATACTTAAAGGATTTCACGAAACTGGAAAAATCAATAAAGACGATATAAGACCATATCAAATTGAAGGAATGGGAAAAAACTTAATTCCTTCTGCCCTGCTTTTTGATAAAATTGATGAGTTTGTTCGCGTAAACGATGAAATGTCAGCTTACAGAACCCGAGAAATTGCTTTGAAAGAAGCTATTATGGGAGGTTACACTTCAGGAGCTGTTACTCAGGCTTTAATTCAATATGCCAATTCAAATCCATTTTCAGAAAACGATTTGGTGGTTTTAATTTATCCCGATCATGGTTCAAGATACATCACTAAAGTATATAGTGATCAATGGATGGCGGAACAAGGTTTTGTAAACAACTGTGTTCACAATTACGATGAAGTTTTCAAACCGGAAATCATCAAATAAAAATTGATTAATATCATACTATATAAAGACCTTTCATCATTCATGAAAGGTTTTTTTTTCTTTAAATTTTAGTTAACTTTGCTTCTTATAAATTTTTAGAAAAAACATAAATAAATGGTAGATATTTTTGACAGAATAAAACAAAATCCAGGTCCTTTAGGTCAGTTTGCTGATTATGGCGAAGGTTATTTTATATTCCCAAGATTGGAAGGTCCCATTGGTCCAAGAATGAAATTTCAAGGAAAAGAAGTTATTTTTTGGAGTGCTAATGATTATTTGGGATTATGCAATCATCCAGAAGTTTTAAAAGCTGATGCTGATGCTGCTGCAGAATTTGGTATGTTTTATCCAATGGGAGCAAGAGCCATGTCTGGAGAAACCAATCAACATTTGCAATTGGAAAAAGAATTGGCTGAGTTTGTTGGAAAAGAATCTGCTTATTTGCTAAATTTCGGTTATCAGGGAATGGTTTCCACCATTGATGCTTTAGTTTCGCGTCATGATGTTATCGTTTATGATTCTGATTCTCATGCTTGTATTGTGGATGGTGTTCGTTTACACATGGGAAAAAGCTTTATGTTCCGCCATAACGACATGGCAAGTTTTGAAAAAAATTTGAAAAGAGCTACAAAAGTGGCTGAAGAAAACGGAGGAGGAATTTTGGTAATTACTGAAGGAGTTTTCGGAATGACGGGACAGCAAGGTAAAATAAAAGAAATTTCAGAATTCAAAAAAGATTATAAATTCAGACTTTTGGTAGATGATGCCCATGGTTTTGGGACTCTCGGTAAAACTGGAGCTGGTGCTGGTGAAGAACAAGAATGCCAAGACGAAATTGATGTTTACTTTTCTACATTTGCAAAATCAATGGCAGGTTTTGGAGCTTTTATTGCCGGAAATGCGGAAATTATCAGATATTTGAAATTCAATCTCCGTTCGCAAATTTTTGCAAAATCTTTAACAATGCCTATGGTTTTGGGTGGATTAAAACGTTTGGAGCTTCTAAGAAGCAGACCGGAAATAAAGGCAAAACTTTGGGAAAATGTAAACAAATTACAAAACGGATTAAAAGAGAGAGGATTTGATTTAGGAAATTCAAATACCTGTGTTACTCCTGTAATGATGAAAGGTTCACCTGTTGAAGCGACTTTGTTAGTAAAAGATTTAAGAGAAAATTTTGGAATATTTACTTCAGTTGTTGTTTATCCGGTAATTCCAAAAGGAATGATTTTGTTGAGATTAATTCCAACAGCTTCTCATACCGATGCTGAAATTAATGAAACATTAGCCGCTTTTGAAGCCATTCACGATAAATTAGTGAATGGTCATTACAGAGATCAAGCGGCAAAATATTTAGAAGAAAACAACCTTCATTTCAAAGAACTGTAATTGTATAATAAAAAACCTCCAAAATTTTGGAGGTTTTATAATTTTCTAGAACTAAAAAAAAAGTTCCTATTTTTTAGGAACTTCTTTTTTTATTTTCATCTTCGGGAGTCAGTCACTCAGCAAGGATAATTCCTTTATTATTACTGAATTCCACTACTCCACTTTTAATTTTAAAAGAATAAACACTTTCTTTTTCGTTCTCTTTTTTGAACTTTTCAGCATATTGCTCTTCAATAGTGTTGGTGAAAACCTTAATTTTACCATTAATTAGAGACGCAACAATTGCAGCGTGATCTTTCATGATATGGAAATCTCCATTTTTTCCGGGAAGCAAAACTGATTTCACTTCGCCATCAAAAACTACAAATTCCGGAGTTAAAATTTTTATGTTCATAAAAACAAATTTGAAATTTGATGTTTGAAATTTGAAATTGCTCGAACTTCAAATTTCAAATCTCAAATTGTTAATAATTATGCGTTTTCAGCAAGCATTTTTTGTCCGTGCTCAATTGCTTCTTCAATGGTTCCTTTCAAGTTGAAAGCAGCTTCCGGATACTGATCCAATTCACCATCAATAATCATGTTGAATCCTTTAATGGTATCTTTAATATCTACTAAAGCCCCTTTAAGACCTGTAAACTGTTCTGCAACGTGGAAAGGTTGTGACAAGAATCGCTGAACTTTTCTTGCACGATAAACAACTAATTTATCTTCTTCTGAAAGTTCTTCCATTCCTAAAATCGCAATGATATCTTGAAGCGCTTTATATCTTTGAAGAATTTCTTTTACTCTTTGTGCACAGTTATAGTGATCATCACCAATAACTTCAGGAGCCAAAATTCTGGAAGTTGACGCTAATGGATCAACCGCAGGATAAATTCCTAAAGAAGCAATTTTTCTGTCCAATACCGTTGTTGCATCTAGGTGAGCAAACGTTGTCGCTGGAGCCGGATCCGTTAAGTCATCCGCAGGAACGTAAACCGCCTGTACAGAAGTAATGGAACCATTTTTTGTAGAAGTAATTCTTTCCTGCATTGCACCCATTTCAGAAGCCAAAGTTGGCTGATAACCTACTGCTGAAGGCATCCTTCCTAAAAGTGCAGATACTTCAGAACCTGCTTGTGTAAATCTAAAAATATTATCTACGAAGAAAAGAACATCTCTTCCTTGTCCTTGTCCATCTCCATCACGGAAATATTCTGCAATCGTAAGTCCGGAAAGTGCTACTCTAGCTCTTGCTCCAGGAGGTTCGTTCATTTGTCCGAAAACGAATGTACATTTAGAATCTTTCATTTCTTCCAAATCAGCTTTGGAAAGATCCCATCCTCCTTCTTCCATTGAATGCATGAAACCTTCACCATATTTGATAATTCCTGATTCCAACATTTCTCTTAAAAGGTCGTTTCCTTCTCTGGTTCTTTCACCAACTCCTGCAAATACAGAAAGTCCACCATGTCCTTTTGCGATATTGTTAATTAATTCCTGAATCAATACGGTTTTCCCAACTCCTGCTCCACCAAACAAACCAATTTTTCCTCCTTTTGCATAAGGCTCAATAAGGTCGATTACTTTAATTCCTGTAAAAAGAACTTCTGCTGAAGTGGAAAGTTGATCAAATTTTGGAGCTTCTCTGTGGATTGGCAAACCTCCTTCTCTTGAAACTTCCGGAAGTCCATCGATAGCACCACCAACAACGTTGAAAAGACGTCCGTAAACAGATTCTCCTGTAGGCATGGTAATTTGTTGACCTTGTCCAACAACTTCATGTCCTCTTTGAAGTCCATCTGTTGCATCCATTGCGATACATCTTACAGAATCTTCACCAATGTGTTGTTCTACTTCAAGAACAATTTTTTCACCGTTATTTTTTGTTACTTCTAATGCGTCGTAAATCTTAGGAAGTTCAGAGTCGTTACTGAAAACCACGTCGATTACCGGACCGATAATCTGAGAAATTTTACCTTTAATTTGGTTTGCCATTACTAAATTTTTTCGTGTTTGCAAATATAATGATTATTAAGAACTCTGCAATTGTAGAAAAGAAGATTTTTATCATATTTTATCCTTATAAAATGAAATTGAGACTTTGCTCTTTACATTTCAAATTATTGTAACAAAAAAACTTAATTTTGCGTTTCCAATTTTCTGGATTTTTTATGGATATTTATACTGACTTAACAACTTATTCTGAAGTAACAAATATAGCTTTGTCTTTAGGAATGTTCGATGGTGTACATCGTGGACATCAAAGTATAATTCAAGAAATCGTAGAAATTTCAAAAGAGAAAAAATTACAACCTGCCGTTCTTACTTTTTGGCCTCATCCAAGATTGGTTTTTAATCCTAATGATGATTTAAAATTGTTGAATACCATCGAAGAAAAATCTGAACTTTTACTGAAATTTGGAATTCAAAACTTGTTTCTGCAAAATTTTGATGAGGAATTTAGAAATCTTACCGGCGAAGAATTTGTTCAAAAAATTTTGGTTGAAAAATTAAAAGTAAAACATCTAATTATTGGCTACGACCACGTTTTTGGAAAAAATAAAAGCGGAAATTTCCAACTTTTAGAAAAAATGGCGCCACAATTTGACTTTGAAGTGGAACAAATGGAAGCAGTGAATCTTCACCACGACCATATTTCTTCTACAAAAATTAGAAATGCACTTTTGGAAGGGAAAATTTTAGAAGCTAACGAAATGTTGGGTTATCATTATCCTGTTTCCGGAACGGTGGTTGATGGCAAAAAATTGGGAAGAACGATTGGTTATCCAACCGCAAATATTGAAATAGATTCCATAAAACTATTACCAAAAAAAGGAGCTTATATTGTCGATGTTTTTGTAAAAAACGAACATTACAAAGGAATGTTGAGCGTTGGAACTAATCCAACTGTTGGTGGAAATTCCTTAACTACAGAAGTTTACCTATTAGATTTTGATCAGGATATTTACGGTGAAAAAATTACCGTTCATTTTCGAGATTTTCTCCATGAAGAAATTAAGTTTGATTCTTTAGAAAAGTTGATTGAACGATTGGATGAAGATAAACGTTTGACCGAAAATTTTGAATTTTAGATTTTAAAATTTTAGAAATTATATTTCAGCAATTTCCTTCTGCAATTTTTTCGTCAGCGATTTTAATACCAAATCATAGGAATCATCAATCATTTCAAAGATAAGTTCTTTCTTCAAACCATCACAAATAACGCCATTCCAATGTGTTTTGTTCATGTGATAAGCTCCGGTTATTTGATGATGCTTTTCGCGTAAATCCAAATTTTTCTCCGGATCCCCTTTACAGGCAAAAGATAAGGGTTGATTTTCTAATGATATTAATAAAAACATTTTTCCGCCCACTTTAAGCACCAAATTATCCGGACCAAACGGAAAATGTTCGGTTACTGACTTTTTAGTTTGACAATACTCAAGGATTTCTTCAACGCTCATTTAAACTTTAAAAAATTGTAAATTCAATATTAGCAAAAATTTGTAAATTTATTTCAGAAAAATTTCAAAAATGAAAGCATTAATTATTGGCGCAACAGGAGCAACCGGAAAAGATTTAGTGGATAAACTGCTTCATGATCATGATTTTGAGGAAGTTCATGCTTTTGTAAGACGCCCTTTAAATATCGAAAATAATAAATTGAAATCTCACGTTGTTGATTTCGAAAATCCTGAAGAATGGAAAGATTTGGTGAAAGGTGACGTTGCTTTTTCCTGTTTGGGAACAACTTTAAAAGATGCCGGAAGCAAAGATGCGCAACGAAAAGTTGATTTCGATTATCAGCTGAATTTCGCCAAAGCCGCAAAAGAAAATAATGTTGAAGATTATGTTTTGGTTTCCGCTTATGGCGCCAATCCAAATTCAAAAATTTTCTATTCCCGCATGAAAGGCGAACTTGAACAGGAAGTGAAAAATCTGCATTTCAACAAAATGACGATTTTTCAACCGGGAATGTTGGAAAGAAAAAATACCGAAAGAACCGGCGAAGTTTTGGGTGGTAAAATTATAAAAGTGGCGAATAAATTAGGCTTATTTGAAAGTCAGAAACCTTTACCAACCGATGTTTTAGCACAAGCTATGGTAAATTCTTCCAAGATAAAATCAAACGGATACTCCAAAATTAAATTGGGAAATATTTTCAGTTTTGCGGAAAAAAGTTGTCCATAATTTTCAAAATTCAGAAAATAAAAAAAGCCTCAAATTTTGAGGCTTTGTTACTAAAAATAGTTTTTTATCTTATTTATTGAAAACCAAATAAACTTGATCCGCAACACCGTCATTATTCACATCTTCACCCGTTAAATCCAGATCCAAAACTTCCAAAGTATTGTTGCTTAACGTTTTAACACTTATGGTTTCGCCATCTACGGTAAGTGTTTTTAAAGTTGGATCATACGTATAAGCCATGGTTTCAGAACCTACATTTTCGCACACATTATTTGCGTTCAATTCAAAATAAGTTGTTGTGATGGTATTGTTTGATTTAAAATCAAAAATTGAATTCCCGAAACAGCTGTCCACATTTTCTGTAGCAATTAATGCGTTGTTAGTTCCAGAATATGCTTTCCAAGATACTGGTTTCCAAATTCCTACAATACTGTTTGCAGAATTTACGCCATCATCTTCAGAAGTACAAGAAACAGCAAACACTGATAATAAACTTACTAAAATAATTTTTTTCATTACTTTTTTTTAATTTCGGGCAAATATAGGCTTTTTACAGAAATAATTCATTTATTTTAAATATTTCGTAATGGCTTCATCGGTAGGTTTTGTCGTGCTTACAAAAGTGTCTATTAATTTTCCGTTTTCGTCCAGTAAAAATTTCGTGAAATTCCAAAGAATTTCGGAATTTTTTACACCATTTAATTCTTCTTCTGTTAAAAATTTAAAAATAGGTGCTTTATCCTCTCCTTTTACGGAAACTTTCGCAGCCATGGGAAAAGTAACGCCATAATTTTTTTGACAAAAAGCCGCAATTTCCTGATTGCTTCCCGGTTCTTGAGATCCAAAATTATTGGCAGGAAATCCCACAATCACCAAATGGTTTTTATATTGTTTGTACAAATTTTCCAAATCTGCATATTGCGGGGTAAATCCACATTCCGACGCGGTGTTTACAATTAAAATTTTCTTTCCTTTAAAATCAGCAAAATTAATTTCGCTTCCGTCTAAAGCTTCTACTTTGTAGTCGTAAATTGTTTTTCCCATCAGTTCTTTGGTTTTTGCTTTTGAGGTTTCACTTTTTTGTCCTGTACAGCTTTGTACGAAAGCTATAACAGATAATAAAAATATAAAAATTTTCTTCATGGTTTTAAAATTTAAAGGTGTTTGCCGGAAAAGCTTTATTGGTTTCTATTTTATTGATAAGCATCACATAATCTCCATCTTTTTTGGGTGAAAAACTTTCAATTCGGTACGGAAAAAGCAAATTTCCTACTTTTCGGTAATCTCCATAAATTAAAGTTTCATCTTTTTTAATTTCTTTTAAAAGCATAAAATTTTTAATATCAAAAAAATAAATGGTTTTGTTTACATTTTTGGTAAGCTCTACTTTATAAGTTTCAGCATATCCCACTTTCTCTTTTCCCAGAATTTTAGCTTCAAAACCTTTGCTTTCCCAATCGATAAAATCGTTGTCGAAATTCTCAGCAACATAATTAGGATATTCCTGTAGTTTATTGGCTGCATAATTCATCGCATATCCTTTTTTACCGTCAAAACCTTCAATTGCCATTTCTTTTTTGTTAATAACAATAACCGTTTTGGTTAAATTGGGTCTTGCCTGATAAATTTTTATCGGATATTCATCATTAATTCCCAGGGTAACTTTCCCTTGTAGATTGACTAAATTCAGCAGTTTCCAATTGGTTAAACCTCCGGAAAGTTCGATGTTTCTGTCGATGATTTCTTTAGCGGTTTGTGAGAAAAAAACTTGTGAAAATATAATGGATAAAACTAAAAGTATCTTTTTCATTAAAATAATTTTGGGGCTCAAAGATAATTTTTTTGAAATAATTGTTACCAAATTTTATTATTCAAAATTTGTCGTGCTTTTTCTAAATCTTCCGGAACATCAATTCCTACGCCAACAAAATCGGTTTCTATCATTTTGATTTTCATTCCGTTTTCCAGATAACGGATGCATTCAATTTTTTCCAATTTTTCCAGTGGCGACATTTCCAAAGAAGCAAATTTCTGCAAAGCTTCTTTTCTAAAAGCATAAACCCCAACATGTTTAAAATATTCCGCATCCATTGATTTTTCACGATGAAAAGGAATTACAGAACGGCTGAAATATAGCGCGAAATTCTGCAAATCGGTAATTACTTTTACGTTGTTAGGACTTTCGATTTCTTCGGAATTTTCTAATTTTATCTTTAAAGATGCCAAAGAAATTTCTTTATTAAAATCGGTTTTAAAAACTTCGATCAGTTGTTTTAAAGGTTCGGTTTTCAAAAAAGGTTCATCTCCCTGAACGTTGATAACGATATCGCAATCGATGTTTTGAACGGCTTCCGCAATTCGGTCACTTCCTGTTTCGTGAGTTCCCGTCATAATGGCATTTCCCCCATTTTTTGAAATTTCATCAAAAATAATTTGGGAATCGGTAGCGACAAAAACCTCATCAAAAAGTTGGGTTTCCACTACATTATCATAAGTGGTTGATATAACGGTTTTTTCTCCCAGAATTTCCATTAACTTTCCTGGAAAACGGGAAGCTTCATAACGGGCAGGAATGACGGCGATGATTTTCATTTTATTCAATGTAACAATTTAGCAATGTAACAGTGTATCAATGAATTATTGCATTGTTATCTAATACATTGTGATATTAGATTTATTTTAGATTTTGCAAAGCCATTTCTAGACGAGGAAAAAGTTCTTTTACCTCTTGCAAACTTAAACCGCCAACAGAAGCTCTAAACCAAGGCATATTTCGGGAATTTCCAAAAGCTGAAAAAGGAACTAAGGCTACTCCAGCTTCATTAATAAGGTAAAAAACCAAATCTGAAGAATCCTCCACTTGTTTTCCGTCCGGTTTTATTTTTCCGATATAATCTAAAGAAATCGTGAGATACATTGCACCCATTGGTTCAATACTGTCCACTTCAAATCCACGAGATTTCATATTTTTAATTCCGGAATGAAGTTCCTGCAGACTATTTCTTAAATTTCCTTTAAAATCATTCACAAAAGTATCAACATCCGAAGTGTTTTCTAAATATTTTGCTACGGCTTCCTGTTCAGGTTTTGGCGCCCAAGCTCCGATATGTCCTAACAAAGCCTTCATTTTATTCATAATTTCGGAAGGTCCGAAACTCCATCCAACACGAACTCCGGTTGCTGCGAAACATTTTGAAATTCCATCAATGTAAATGGTATATTTTTTCATTTCCGGAAAAAGCGAAACCGGATCAAAATGCTCACGATCAAAAGTAAGCAAAGCGTAAATTTGGTCGTACATTAAATACAATGGTTTTTCATTCTCGCCTCTTTTAGCATTTTCTTCTAAAACCAATTCACAAATTTCAGAAAGTTGTTGTTTCGTAAACATGGTTCCTGTAGGATTTAAAGGAGAACAAAGTGCCAACAAAACGGCTCCTTCCAAATGAGGTTTCAATTCTTCAGCAGTTGGCAAAAAATTATTGGCTTGGGAGGTTTCAACTTCTATTTTTTGGGCAGAATTGAGGTAAGAATAATGGTTGTTATTCCACGATGGAATGGGATAAATTACTTTATCATTTTCATCAACAATAGTTTTAAAAGTAGCATAAATTAAGGGTCTTGAACCTCCTGCAACCAAAATATCGTCTGCAGAATAATCCAAATTCCAGCGATTTTTTAAATCTTTAGATACGGCTTTACGTAAAGAAAGAAGTCCATTAGCTGGTGGATAATTGGTTAAATCTTCTTGATAAGCTTTCTGTACTCCTTCTTTAAGTTGTTGCGGTATTGGATAAATTTTAGAATTAAGATCACCAATCGTTAAATTGGCAATTTCAGCACCTTTGGCTTTAAGATCGTTAACTTCATTTCCAATTTTAATGATTTCGGAACCAATAAGATGGGTGGCTAATTTTGAAATTTTCATGTTTACTTTTTTTTATATAAAAATTCAGATTCCCGAGTTTACAGAAAGAGGTAAAATTAGGAATATGAAAATCATTTATTTTTATTTTATTAAAGATTAAGATCGGCTTTTACGGTATTAATTTTCGCCTCTAATGAAACTAATTTTTCTTTAAAATCAGCATTTGAAGAAATTTGATCTTTTACAGAAACGTAAAATTTAATTTTCGGTTCCGTTCCTGAAGGACGAACGCAAACTTTGGTGCCGTCTTCTGTGTAATAAATCAAAACATTGGATTTCGGAATATCATCCATGGTTTCTTTAGCACCATTTGCTAAAGTTTTAGTTTGCTCTTTATAATCCCGAATTTCTGTAATTGAGCTTCCTGCTATTTCTTTTGGAGGATTTTCACGGAAATCTTTCATCATTTGCAGAATTTCTTCGGCGCCGGTTCTTCCTTTTCTCACAACATTGATCAAACCTTCATAATACATTCCGATTTCTTTGTAAATATCAATCATGTATTGAAACATCGAACTTCCATTGGCTTTACAAAAAGCTGCAATTTCACAAGCCAACAAAATGGAACCACAAGAATCTTTGTCGCGAACAAAATCTCCGGTCATAAATCCAAAACTTTCTTCACCCCCACAAACGAATTTTTGTTCGCCTTCAAAATCCCGGATCATTTTACCAATCCATTTGAAACCGGTTAATCCGGATTTACATTCAACTCCAAATTTTTCGGCGATATCAAAGAAAATATCCGAAGTCACAATGGTAGAACCAATGAATTCTTTTCCGGT
Source organism: Bacteroidota bacterium (assembly GCA_023420435.1). Lineage (GTDB taxonomy): Bacteria > Bacteroidota > Bacteroidia > Flavobacteriales > Weeksellaceae > JAEXBA01. The sequence goes on along the minus strand of JAEZWE010000058.1, from coordinate 2,613 downwards.
AATTTTTCCTAATTTTTTCCATTGATCCAAAATGTAATACGTTAAAATGGTATTACATTGGTTTCCGTTCAACAATTGCATTTCACCTTCCAAATTTCTCACCGCAATTCCTAAACGATCTCCATCAGGATCGGTTCCTATCACAATATCGGCATTGGTAATTCTGGCTAAATCCATAGCCATGGATAATGCAGCGGGTTCTTCAGGATTTGGAGATTCTACAGTCGGGAAATTTCCACTTGGAATCATTTGTTCGGTTACCAAATCTATTTTTTTGAAACCTGCTTTTTCTAAAGCTTTCGGAACGGTTGTGTAAGTCGTTCCGTGTATGGAAGTGAATACAATATTCAAATTTTCATAACCAATTTTATCTTTTTGATATAATGAATTTTGGATACAGGCATCGATATAAACATCATCTTGCTTTTCATCAATCCATTCAATTAACTCATCATTTCCTTCAAATTTAATTTTTGAAAATTCGGTAGAATATACTTCTTTAATAATATTTTCATCATGAGGTGGAACTACTTGTGCTCCATCATTCCAATAAACTTTGTAACCGTTATATTCGGGCGGATTGTGGGATGCTGTTAAAACAATTCCGGCGTTGCATTTTTTATCACGAACCGTAAACGAAAGTTCCGGTGTTGGACGGTGATTTTTGAAAAGGAGAACTTTAATTCCATTGGCGGTAAGAACATCCGCACAAATTTTTCCAAATTCTTTGGAATTATTTCGAACATCATAAGCAATGGCTACTTTGGTTTCCTGATTAGGAAATTGCTGTTTGATGTAATTGGCTAAACCTTGTGTCGCCTGTCCTAAAGTATATTTATTCAAACGATTCGTTCCAACACCCATTATTCCGCGCATTCCTCCGGTTCCAAATTCGAGTTCGCGGTAAAAAGAATCTTCCAAATCTGGTGAATTGGAATCGATTAAAGTTTGTACAGTATTTCTTGTATCTTGGTCAAAAGTATCGTTTAACCAAAGTTTTGCTTTTTCAAGAGTGGTCATATATTGCTGTGTTTTTAGTTTATATACTAATTAAGAAAAATTTTAATCCAATTTTTTATTTTGAACGTTGGCTGTTTTCTCAATTTTCAAAGCACGAATGGGATCATTGTAATATAAAAATTTCGCTGTATTTCCTATTTTTCCTTTTAACGTATCTTTTACATTTACTTCCGCGTAAACTCCATTTTTCGCTTCAATTTCCAAATTATCCAAAACCCAATATGGTGAAATAAAGTTGGCAGTATCCGAAATTTTAAGGGAAGCATTTTTGGTAAATCCTGTAAAGTTGGCGCGGCTTGTATTCAACATTTCCAAATCTGCTTTTCTGGAATTTACCGATCCTATAAATTTAGCATTATTTTTTAAATTAAGCTTAAAATAATCGGTGCTAATACCTCCGGAAATATTCATTTCTACAGAATCGGAAATAGAGATGGAAGTCGGGCTGTATTTGGAATAAATCGTGACGTTGTAGAAATCCACACCTTGCGTTTCCCTTTTTTCAATAATGTTTAAAATTTTTCCTGAAACATTAATTTTCAAATTTTCTGCAATGTTCTTGTAGGTTTCCACTTCCACAAAATTTGTATTGCTTCGCACATAAAACGCACGGAATTTCCCTTCTAAATTAAGTCCGTGGAATTCTTCTAACTGAATTTGTTTGGTTTCGAAATCACCTTTTGGAGCGATTTTTCCGCAGGAAATGAGGAAGAGAATAAGGGAAAGGTTGATTATTTTATTAAAATTGTTCAAGGTTCAAGATTCAAGGTTCAAATTATTTCGTTTCATTTTTACCAATATTTCGCAATTTCGATGCTTTGCAGCTTCCATCTTCCAAAGTCTATCTTCTAAATCACTTCCTCAATATGATAATTTTTATGTTCTCTATTGGTGCGGATAATCAGTTCACCTAAGAAACCACCAATAAATAAAAGTGTTCCAAGAATCATCATCGTTAAGGCGATAAAAAACCAAGGATTTTCTGCAATTAAATTTCCGTAAATTCCTCTTGAAACATCGATTAATTTTGAAATTCCCAACCAAAGTGCGGACAAAAATCCAACAATGAACATCAAAGTTCCTACTGCTCCGAAAAAATGCATGGGTCTTCCTCCAAATCGGCTCACAAACCACAGCGTCACCAAATCCAAAAAACCACGAACAAAACGTTCGGTCCCAAATTTTGAACTTCCGTAAGGTCGCGCTTGATGTTGTACCGGTTTTTCCGTAATATTTCGAAATCCTGCATTGGCTGCCAAAACCGGGATGTAACGGTGCATATCACCGTAAACATCGATAGATTTTACCACTTGTTTTTTGTAGGCTTTCAGTCCGCAATTGAAATCATGTAACGAAACGCCGGAAACTTTTCTCGCCGCCGAATTGAAGAGTTTTGATGGCAAATTTTTCGTCATCACATTATCGTAACGCTTTTTCTTCCAGCCGGAAACGATGTCGTAACCTTGTTCTTTTACCATTTGGTACAATTCGGGGATTTCTTCAGGAAAATCCTGTAAATCGGCATCCATGGTAATCACGACTTCTCCGTTTGCTCTTTCAAAAGCAGCGTGTAGAGCTTGAGATTTTCCGTAA